>CAZKNW010000227.1:0-650 GCA_964554035.1 uncultured Verrucomicrobiota bacterium | reverse complement strand
CCGCGATGGGAGCCCTGGTGGATGGCATGGTGAGATTGATCGGGTCCAGTCCCAAGCTGCAGGCCCTGACCAAGTTGATGTTTGTCGAGCTTCTGGGCGGGCTGAAGGGGGACCTTTCCGAATCACCCGTCATGACCCCGGACATGAAGGAAATGATCACCGTCCTGATCCGCTCGAGAAATGAACTGGTTTTGGAAGACCTGAAGAAGGCCATCAAGGATTCGGCCAACCGCTCCATCTCCATTTTTTACGGTGCCGGACACATGGATGATCTTGAAACCCGGCTCGTTGAGAAGATGGGATACGAGGTGAAAGACACCGAATGGGTGACGGCCTTCACCGTGAACTTTGAGGAGGAAGGCATCAGCAGGGCTGAAAGGACGCTGATCCAATACTTCATCAACCTGCAGCTCCAGATGATCCAGCCACCCAAGCAGGTCGGGAAGGAAGCTGAAAAGGAGGCAGCGAAAGAAGCAGATCCTGCTTCAAGGTAGTCAGGCCCCGGCCAGTGCCTTGCCACCGGCTCCTGCATTCCCATCCGATTCCTTAGCCTCACCATTGAGCGCCGAGGCTGGAGCCAGCGCTTCACGACTCGCCCAGTATCGCCACGGCAGGCAGGCCAGTGTGATCAGGATCAACTGGCTTCCCAC
>CAZKNW010000226.1:0-6809 GCA_964554035.1 uncultured Verrucomicrobiota bacterium | reverse complement strand
CCCTTGCTCCTGGGGGAGATCGGCATCGACTCGATCTCCGAGGGTGAGGACCGGCAGGCAACAATCCTGTCATGGCAGATTGAGACGGCCTTCAAGGGTGGCGCGGCCGGCACCATCGTCTTCTCCTTCACCGATGAATGGGTCAGGAATGACGAGACCATCACCGACTGGGCCTTCGGACTGACCCGGGCCGATCGCAGCCGTAAACCCGCCTTCGCCAGCGTCTCTGAGGCGATGCATACCGCCCCCCACTTTCCCCTCGGATATTACCCAAGGGTCTCCGTGGTGGTCGCCTCCTACAATGCCCAATCCACGCTCAAGCTCTGCCTCGATTCCCTCGAAAGGCTCAGCTACCCCAATTACGAGGTGATCCTTGTCGATGACGGATCCACGGACAGCACACCGGAAATCGCGGCGCAGTATAAATCCATCCGATACATCCGCTACTCGGAGAACCAGGGACTCAGCGTCGCGCGGAACATCGGGATCGAAGCTTCCGATGGCGAGATCGTCGCCTTCACGGATGCCGACTGCCGGGCGGACGAGGACTGGCTCTACTTCATCGTCAACGATCTCCTGAACAGCCGCTTTGCCGGCATCGGCGGGCACAACTTCCTGCCTCCCGACGATTCATGGACCGCCTCGGCCGTCATGGTTTCCCCGGGAGGCCCCGCCCATGTCATGCTGACCGACCGGCTCGCGGAACACATTCCAGGCTGCAACATGGTCTTCTACAAATGGGCCCTGCAGGAGATTGGCGGCTTCGATCCGATCTATCGCAAGGCCGGTGACGATGTCGACATCTGCTGGCGACTTCAGGAACGCGGTTACAAGATCGGCTTTTCCCATTCGGGATTTGTCTGGCATTACCGGAGATCCTCTGTGGCAGCCTACCTGAAGCAGCAGCATGGCTACGGCGAGGCCGAGGCCCTGCTGGTCCGCAAGCATCCGGAATACTTCAATGCCTTCGGTGGCAGCATCTGGCACGGGCGCATTTATGGCGCCGCCAAGCAGGGAATCACCATGGGCAAGCCCATGATCTATCATGGGGCCTTTGGCAGTGGACTCTTCCAGACCATCTACGGTCCGCAGCAGTCGCTGATGCTCATGTTCATCACCAGCCTTGAGTATTACTTCCTCTTGGCGCTCCCTGTTTCCGCCATCGCCATCGTCTATCCCCCACTGGTCCCTCTGGCCCTCGCTGCACTCTGCCTGCCTCCGGTCCTTTGCACCGTGGCCGCCGCCCAAGCCAATCTACCGATCAAGAAGCGAAGGCTTTTGTCCCGGCCTCTCGTCGGCATCCTCTTCTTCCTGCAGCCCATCGTCCGCGGGTGGGCCCGCTACCGCGGTCGGCTCCGTTTGGATTCACCTTCTCTGGCAAGGCGAGAGACCCTCGATTCCCAGGACAAGGATCTCAAGACGAAGAACCTCGATGAGGTGAACTACTGGGGGCCCGCCAACTTCACCCGCACGGACTTTCTCAAGGATTTCATCCAGCACCTGGAATCGAAGGAATGGACCTTCAAGCTGGATGCCGGATGGAACCCTTTCGATATCGAGATCTACGGCAGCAAATGGTGCCAGCTCCAGCTCACCACCGTCTCGGAGGCCCATCGTCAGAACAAGCAGATGATCCGCTGCCGACTGGATGCCGGCATGAGCCTTCTGGGCAAGATTGGTGTCTGGACCGTCGCACTCACCTCCCTCCTCCTGACCGAACTCTCCGATGACAAGCTTTCCTGCTTCGCCATGAGTCTCGGTGTCATCTTCCTTTTCCTCTGGTATCTGCGAGAGGATCAGAAGAAGCTCCAACGCATCATCGCCCTGAACCTGGATGAGAAGGCCACTGAGCGTGGTCTCGTCAAGGTCGAGGCCCGCAAGGCCGTGAAGAAGAAGGACGATGACAAACCTGATCCGTCCCCCGATTCCAGCACCCCATGAAGAAAGCGGTCTATGCCGGCAGTTTCGATCCCCTGACCCATGGTCATCTCTGGATGATCGAGGAAGGCAGGAAGCTCTTCGATGAACTCATCGTCGCCCTCGGCAACAACCCCGCCAAGGAATACACCTTCTCACTCGAGAACCGCCTTTCCATCCTCAAGGAAACCGTCGGCAGCAACGACGGCGTCAAGGTCGACCACTTCGAGAACAAATACCTGGTCCAATACGCCGAACAGCAACAGGCCGACTTCATCCTCCGCGGCATCCGCACCGAGGGTGACTACAGCTACGAACGCCAGATGCGCCACATCAACGGCGACATGCAGCCCGCCATCACCACCGTCTTCCTGATCCCACCCCGCGAAATCGCCGAAGTCAGTTCCAGCTTCGTCAAAGGCCTCGTCGGCCCCGACGGCTGGGAAGAAGTCGTCCGGGAATATGTCCCCGAACCAGTCTACAAGGCCTTGTTGGAGACTTTTTCCAAAAAGTAGGAAAATTCCGCTTTCAGGAAGGGGCCACCGGCCAGCTTCAATGCAGGAAGTATAGAATTTGGGTCATTCACCCTCCATCTTCAGCCGATAGAAGTCGAGACGCAGTTCAAGGTCTGAGGTCTGCATGCCTTTTCCTTCCTGTTCAAATTCAAAGTTGAGATTAGTGGACGAATGAGCCCCCAAGGCTCCCATCTCGACGATTCGATTAGTTCTTACTGTTTGTTTCTCTGAGAACAAAAAAAGGTCGATCACAATGTCATCGATTGAAAAGGAATTTGCATTGGTGACGAGGATCGCCAATTGAGGCCTGTTATCGATGATCACCATGTTGGTGGAACTACAGTAGACGTTTTGTAGTTCAACAGGACTGAGCCATTCACCTGAAACAATGGTACGTGGCTTCACATTCCGTGCGGGCATCGGGCCCTTTGACGCAAAGACGAAGTAAAAGATCAAGATGGTCAATGCCGCCATGATCGTCACCATTCCTCTTCTGGAAACTTGACTCGATATCTTTACCTTCATCTCCCTTTTTTTCTATCGGACCAATCCCAACAAGCAAGCACTGTATCTTGGGGTGAAAGACCGTGTTCCCTTCGAGTTGCGTTCGTGGTTCCGTCTCAACACAGGCTTTCACTATCGAATGCCTTAGCCGGTTTCCTCCCTCCAATGTCCGTCAAGTTCTTGTAGCCACCATTCCCTCGCTGATCTTCAAACAGCCTAAAGGCGGAACTACGAACTGGGAGGCCTCCAAGGATTACCGATGGTGCTTCGGGCCCCCAGCCCTGTAATGTTCGTGGAGTTCAGGTTCCTCAGGGCTTCCAATCTCACCGCCAGGTTCTGGAGTGCGGCTGCGTAGCTGCCGCTCATAACACCGGCCCTCGAAAGCCCCAAGACCACCAACCTTCCAACGGCTCTCGATTGCCACTGAAGCAACCCCGTGCGCACGAAGGCCCAAGGGTTTCCACACCTGACAAGGCGCGAAAGAACACGCAAAGTGAAAGCGGCAGCTCCGCAGCCGCACTCCGGAACCTGGCGGGCGTTCTCTTATTCCGTCTTAAACCTCAGCGCCTCTGCGACTCTGCGTGAGACAACGATCTTTCTAAGTCAAAAATCGTCATGCCTTGGTCAAGCTCTGCCATTGCGAGGAATCGCTGCCTGCGTCAGGCTCTATCCATTCCCAAGACAACAGGAAACTCGCTTTTGTAGATCATGGAAAAACGAAAACTCGGAAACACTGGAATTGAACTCCCCGTCGTCGGATTCGGGGCCTCCTCTCTCGGACAGGAATTCAGACAGGTCAAACTGGATGAGGCGCTGGAAAGCGTGCATGTCGCACTCGACCTCGGCATGAACTTCATCGACACCTCCCCCTTCTATGGACGTGGCATGAGTGAGGTCCTCCTCGGCATCGCATTGCGTGATGTCCCCCGCGACAGCTACACGCTCTGCTCCAAACTCGGCCGCTACGATCTCCAGCATTTCGACTTCTCCACCAAGCGCGTCGCCGAGAGCGTGGATGTCAGCCTGCACCGCATGGGCACTGATCACCTGGACATCATCCTCTGCCATGACATCGAGTTCGTCCCCATGCAGCAGATCGTCGATGAAACCATTCCTGCGCTGATGAAGATCAAGGAACAGGGCAAGGTTCGAGCCGTTGGATTCAGCGGATACCCGATGAAGATCTTCAAGTTCATCATCGACCAGATCGATGTCGACTGCGTCCTCAGCTACAACAACTACACCCTGCAGAACACCCGCTTCGCCGATGAAGTGGTTCCCTACCTCAAGGACAAGGGCGTTGGCGTCATTAGCGCCGGTCCCTTCTCGGCCCGCCTGCTCACCAATGCCCCTCTGCCCGCATGGCTCAAGGAGCCTGAAGACGTGAAGGCAGCTGCACGCAAGGCCGCCGCCGTCTGTGAGGAAAAGGGCGTCGATATCGCCAAGCTGGCACTGCAGTTCGCCATCGCCAACCCGGACATTTCCAGCACCATTGCCGGAAGCGCCAATCCCGCCAACATCCGCAAGTGGGCCGAGTGGGCCAGCGAACCGATGGACGAGGAACTTCTCCAAGAGGTCCTGGCCATCTTCGAACCCGTCAAGAATATCGGTCACGCCGAGGGTCTCCCCGAAAACAACTAAACCCATTTTCGAGCAACGAACATGAAAGCCATTCAACTCAAGGAACCCAAGCACTTCGTTCCCATCGACATCGACGAGCCCGGCTCTCCGGCCGCAGGTCAGGCGCTGGTCAAGGTCCACCGCATCGGTATCTGCGGAACCGATTACTCGGGCTATCTCGGCAAGATGCCCTTCTTCAGCTACCCGCGCATTCCCGGTCATGAATTGGGTGTTGAGGTGTTGGAAGTCGGCGAAGGGGTCACCAATGTGAAGCCCGGCGACCACTGCAGCATCGAGCCCTACATGAACTGCGGCACCTGCTTTCCCTGTCGCAAGGGCAACAGCAACTGTTGTGAGAACCTCAAGGTCATCGGAGTCATGGAAGACGGAGGCATGCGGGAACGCTTTCTCCTCCGTGCCGAGAAGCTTCATCCGTCCAAGAGCTTGAGCTTTGAGCAGTTGGCGTTGGTTGAGACGCTGGCCATCGGATGTCATGCCACGGATCGAGGTGCGCTTGGAAAGGGAGACCATGCCCTGATCATCGGTGCTGGTCCCATCGGCCTCGCCACGCTGGAATTCACTCGCCTCACCGGTGCCACCGTGACCGTGATGGACATGGTGGAATCGCGCCTTCAGTTCTGCAAGGACACCTACGGCATTGAGCACACCGTGCAGTTCAAGGGCGACGGATCCGAGATGGAACAGATCATGGCAATCACCGGCGGCGACCGCTATTCCGTGGTCACCGATGCCACGGGCAACAACAAATCCATGGCCAACGCGATGAGCTATGTTGCACACACCGGCGAACTGGTTTACGTCGGAATCACCACCCAGGAGATCAGCTTCTTGCATCCCACCCTCCACAAGCCGGAAATGACAATCAAGGGAAGCCGCAACGCCCTGCCCCGTGACTTCGGTCGGATCATCAAGCTCATCGAGGATGGCACCATCAACACCGATCCGTGGATCACTCATCGCACCACCTTTGAGGACATGATCGGCGAGTTCGAGAACTTCACCAAACCCGAGACCGGCGTCATCAAGGCTGTCGTCGAAGTCGCTTAGGTTATCCGCAGATCCACGCAGATGGCCGCAGATCTTAAAGTCTGATCCAGAAGAATCCTTCCGCCAGATCATTCGAGTGCGTAGACAAACGTTCGGTAGCCGTACACGAGTATCCATCCACCAAAGAACACCAGGGCAGCACCTGCTGCCGCCCTGCGCTTACCAGACGTGGAACGCATTAGATCAACCGAAAACAAGGCGCCGAAGACTGCGGTGACATGGACCGTCCAATGGCCAAACATGGAAATCTGCCCACGCCAGTTGGCGAGAGGTAGAATAGCTCCCAACCAAAATGCGGATACGACGACAGCCAACAACTTGAAAGTTGATTGTTGCCGACTGGATAACGGTGACCGAGCCGAGAGCAAGAATGCGAGCACCACGAAACCGATCACCGTTAGGGCAAACACATCATAATCTGACTTGTAATCCGCATACATATGTGTGGCCAATAGAGACATGATTCATCCCTAATGAAGCTAGCCACGAAGCCTCAGAAAAGAAACCTCAATTCGCCCCCTTGAAATTCAGACAATCACAGATCAAGCAAGCAGCACCAAAGATCCGGAGAAAAGAAAAATTCTCTGTGCTCTCTGTGCCCTCTGTGGTTTAAAAAATCCATGATCGACGCCCACCAGCACTTCTGGCAGTTGGACAAGCCCTTTGAGTATGGCTGGCTCCAGAATCCGGACCTTGCCGCCATCAACCACGACTACCTTCCCGCCGACCTGAAGCGAAACATCGATGAGGTGGGAATCACCCATACCGTCTTCGTCCAGACGCAGCACAACGTCGAGGAAAACCGATGGGTGCTCGACATGGCCAAGGACAATTCCTTCATTGCCGGTGTGGTGGGCTGGGTGGATCTGGCCAGCGAGGCCTGTGAGGATCAGCTCGCCGAGTTCAAGGACAACCCCAAGTTTGTCGGCATCCGACACATCACCCAGGACGAGCCGGACGACGACTTCATTGTCCGCCCGGAAGTGCTTCGTGGATTGAAGGTATTGGAGAAACATCAGGTTCCCTTCGATCTGCTCTTCTATGTCAAACACCTGAAGCACGCCGACACCGTCGCCAAAACCGTTCCCAACCTGCCATTGGTCATCGATCACCTTGCCAAGCCCCGCATCAAGGACCAGTCCATTGACGACTGGTTGCCGCAGTTCAAGGCCGCGGCGGCCTGCG
>CAZKNW010000225.1:0-6818 GCA_964554035.1 uncultured Verrucomicrobiota bacterium | reverse complement strand
CCAGTTCGTTTTCAATCGGAAAGGTGACAAGGCGCTCGCTTTCCTCTGGGGCGAGATCGATGACCTCGGTGTTGATCTGGACCTGGACGTTGGTGATGTCCGGAACGGCATCGATGGGCAGTTGGGTGACCGACCAGGTGCCGAAGGCGAGGATGCCGATGGCCCCCATCAGGACGAAGACCCTCTGGCGCAGGGAGAATTCAAGGATGCGATCGATCATGGCTGCACCTCCGTGATGTTCTCGAGATTGCTCATGCCTCCGACAAGGGCGAGCTCAAGGATCCAGAGGCGATCCGAGCCGACGGTGATGACCTTTTCGCCCGTCTTGAGGCCGGAGAGGATCTCGGTCTTCTCCTGATCCTGTTGTCCCACCTTGACGCTGCGGCGTTGCTGGCTGTCTCCGGATTCCACGAAGACAAAGTCGCCCAGTGCCGCCCTGATAAGGGACTGGTTGGGAATGGCCGTCGAGGTCCTAGGTTGGCCCCTGCGGATAATGATCCATCCCGAATCGGGCGTGAACCCTTCCCTTGGATGTTTGGGAAGGCGGAACACGGCTTCGATGCTTCCGTTGACGGCGAGCAGGGAGTCGTCGATCGAGTGGAGCAATGCCTTGGTTGAAGGAGCATCGCCGGAGAGCGGTTGAAAGGAAATGCCGTCGGTTCGCGAAGGCCGCCAAGCGGGCGGGACGAGGGCACGGATCAATGTTCTGCCGTCTTCTGTCGTTCCGATGGCCCGGGCAGAAACATGAAGCTCATCCTGGAACCGGGCCTCGAAGACCTCTGCGGTCTCGAGGTTCAAGGCCTCGCGTGTTTCCTCATGAAGCTGGAGGCCACTTCCAGAAAGGTTCGAGGTGAAGGCCCCGCTTTCCCCGACCGGATCCTGGGCCATGGGCTCCTCTGGCATCTGACATCCGTTGAAAACGAGCGTGATGGCGGCTACGCCAATCGGTCCCATCAGTGCGGTTCGAAGTTTCATTGTGGATTCCTTTCCCCAAGTGACCTGCCGAGGAGAAGCTCGATCTCGAGGAGGTGGCCATAGGCGTCGTTCCTCTGTTCCAGGAGGGCTTCCGATGCCTCGAGATACTGGGTCTGGAGTTCGATGTAGGTGGAGACCTCAATGGCGCCGAGACGGAAGTGACGATCCGCAAGTTCCGCTGAGGATTCAAATTCACCGATCACCTCTTTTCACCAGCGTCGGACCTGCTCGAGGCTGGCCTTGTAGCCCTGGGCGTGGAATGAGAGATCCTTCTGGATCTGCCTGAAGCTCGCGCTGATGGCCGCCGCCAGTTGGGTTTCGCGGATCTCTGCCGCCTTGATGTTGCCCTTGTTGCGGTTCCAGATCGGCAGGGGAAGACTGATTCCTAGGCCGATCACGTTCTGCGGGCCGCCCCCGGTTTCCCGTTCGAAGAAGGGCTCCAGCGTCAGTTCGGACCATCGTTCGCTCTTTGCCAGCTCGACGCGGTATCCCTGCTGGGAAATCTCCTCGGCATGGAAGGCGAGTTCGAAGTTGTTGGTGCTGGCGATGTCGTGAAGCACCTGAGCGGATGGCAGGTCATTGAGCTGGACCTCGAAGGGGGCCAAGAGAAGCCGGGCGTCCGGGGCGTTTCCTGCGAGGTAATTAAGCTCCATGAGATGCCTTTCTGCCTCCAGTTGATACCCACGTGACTTGAGATGGAGCTGAACCAGGAGTGCCTCGATGACACGACGCTGAAGCAGGGGAGCGACTCCGGCCGGATCCCGTTGGACAAGTGCCTGAAGAAGGTTCTCCGCCCGATCGGAAACCCTGGTGTAGAGCGTCATGAGTTCCAGTGAGGACTGGTGTGCGTAGGCCGCCTCGCGGATCCGGTTTTCCACATTCATCCGGAAGCGTTCCAAACCGAGTTCGGCCAGCTTGATGTCGCCGTTCGCAATCGCCTTGCGCAGCTGGATCCTCTGGGGAAACTCGATTCGCTGGGAAAGCGAGACGGACATCACATGTCCATTCTGGAATCCTGCTCCAGAGGAGATCCGGTTCAGTCCACTGCCGAGATTGAGTTCCGGATTGGACCACCTCCCGGCCTGTTCCAGGCCTGCCTTCCCGGAATCGATGGCAGCCTGATAGACTGCGATTTCCGGGTTGTTGGAAAGGGATTTGGCGATGAGGGCCTCGATGGATTGCGGGGGCTCCTTCACCTGTGCCGTGCTGATGCAGATCGATGCCAACAGGCCTGCCGGGATGAGTTTGATCAGATGATGCTTCATGTCTTTTTGGGGTCACTGTCGCCCGTCGCAAAAAGCGGGATGGGCAACACAACATGAAGCAACCTCTAGGTGCCTTTACATTGCGAATCAAAGGGCAAATCGCTTTATGAACGCATGTTCATAAAGCGTTCATAAAGGATTCATACTTACGGCAGGAAACAGGTTTTCTGCCGGTTTGAAGCGGGGGGGATCAGTCCTTGTCCAAGGAGGGTGAATGTGGACCAAAGGCGCCTCCTCCGGGAGTCTCGATCCTCAGGATGTCGCCGGCCTGGATCTTCGTCTGGCAGGCGTGAGGGAGATCTTCAAAAGCGGAGGAATCCTTCCTGCGGATCCTGTTGACGCCACTGGATCCGGGGCCGCCACCAGCAAGGCCGTAGGGTTGACTGGTCCGGCGAGAGGTCACCAGGGAAAGGTCGAGATCCTCAAGGAACTCGATCTCCTTGACCATGCCGTTGCCTCCGTCGTGTCGGCCCTTTCCTCCTGAACCCTTCCGGATGGAACATTCCCGGAGCTGGACGGGATAGCGCTGCTCCAGGATCTCTGGATCGGTCAGGCGGGTGTTGGTCATGTGGGTATGTAAGGCATCCGCGCCGGGGCCTTCGGATGTGGCACCCGAGCCACCGCCGATGGTTTCATAGTAACCAAAGCCCCTCCGATCACTGCTCGAGGGACGACCGAACAGGAGGTTGTTCATGGTTCCCTGGCTGGCCGCACTCACCTTCAATGCGCCCAGCAGGACGTCCACGACCCTTTGTGAGGTTTCCACATTGCCACCTGCTACAGGAGGGCAAAGCACGGGATCCGGGTTGGGGGTCGGATTGAGAAAACATCCCTCGGGAATGTGGATGGTCACGGGAGCCAGCACCCCACTGTTCAAGGGGATGTCGTCCTGGATCAGGCAGCGCAGACAATAGATGACGGCGCTGGAGACAATGGCCGGGTTGGCGTTCTGGTTCGACTTGAGTACAGGGGCCGTGCCGGTGAAATCAATATGCGCCATGGGCCGGTCCTCCGGTGCGTCCGGGTCAATGGTGATCGAAACCTTCATGGGGGATCCGTCATCGATCCGGTCTTCAAAGCGGTAGACTCCCTTCTCAAGGCTGCCCAGGGCGTTCCGCATCTTGGTCTCCGCCGCCTTCTGGATGTGCCCCATGTAGGTGACGGTCTTCCCAAGTCCCTGTTCCTCAATCCATGCCTTGAGCGCCCGGACCCCGGATTGGTTGGCGGCCGCCTGTGCGTGGATGTCGGCCAGGTTCTCGTTGACCGAGCGGGAGGGGTAGGGGGCAGTGGCAAGGATGTCCTCCAGTTCCTTTTCAAAGACCTGGTCTCCATTGCTGAGCCGGAAGGCCCGGATGACCACACCCTCCTCGGCCAGAGAATTGGAGAAGGGAGGCATGGATCCCGGGGTGATGCCACCGATCTCGGAATGGTGGGCGCGACTGGCCACGAAGAAATCAGGCTCGGCGGTTTCCGTGCCGACAAAGACCGGGGTGATCACCGTCACATCCGGCAGGTGGCTTCCGCCCCGGTAGGGATCATTGGTGACGTAGATATCACCGGGTGAAAACCGGGGCACGTCCTCCTTGAGGCACCGGACCGTCTGGCTCATGGCGCCGAGATGCACGGGGATGTGGGGTGCGTTGACGACGAGACCACCCTCGCCATCAAAAAGCGCACAGGAGAAATCAAAGCGCTCCTTCACGTTGGTGGAGAGGGAGGTGCGCTTGAGTGTCTCGCCCATGAGTTCGGCAATCGACGCGAACCGCTGGTTGAAAAGCTCCAGTTCGATGGGGTCTGCCAGGGTGTGATCCCTTGATCCTTCCCCGCTTGCCAGGTCGCGGTCGCCACGGGTGAGAACCATGTTGCCGGCCCCATCCTTCTCGGCCCTCCAGCCCGGAGGCACGACGATGGTGGCGATGGGTTCGGTGAGGATGGCCGGGCCTTCCATCGCCTGTCCACGGACCAGTGTGGAAGCCTCACAGATGGTTGTGCTGTGGGGCTCTCCGTTGAACCAGGCCTGCGAGGTCCTTGCGGACATTCGGGAACCGGGACCAGAATTCCCTTCCTGCCTTTTGTGGCCTGATTGCTTCAGGATCACTTCAACCCGCGCGAGGAAGATCTCGATCGGCCGGTCCTGAAAACGGAATCCATAGAGTTTCTGATGCTCTTCAAGGAATCGTTCCCCCGGGTCTTCTTCCCTGAGGTATTCGACCTGGATGGTGCTTTCCTGGCCGATGTGACGAAGATCCAGATACCTTCTGATCTCAAGCTTTCGGGCATCGACGGAATCCGATGTCTCGAATTGGGCAAGGGCCTCCTTCACAAGCGGTTCAAAAAGGGGATCCAGATGGCAGTCCTGATTGAGCTGCCTGCCCACGGGAGCCTCCGCAAATCGCCTGACTTCAGCGACACCAATGCCAAAGGCGCTCAGGATGCCACCGTAGGGACTGCAGATGACGGACCGAATCCCAAGTTCCTCCGCGACAAAACAGGCGTGCTGCGAACCGGCACCTCCAAAGCTGACCATGCCATAGTCGCGGACGTCATAACCCTTGCTGACCGAGATCTGGCGGATGGGGGCCGCCATGTTGGCATTGGCGATCCGGGCGAAGCCTTCCGCAAGTTCTACGCTTGAGTAGTCCCGGCCTGTCGCAGTGCGGATCTCCAGGGTCAACTCGTCGAGGCGTCGGTTGATGGCATCGCGGTCGAGGGAAAAGGGGAACTGGTCATCGACCACTCTTCCGAGGAAGACATTGATATCGGTGATGGATAGCGGTCCTCCATTCCCATAGCAGGCCGGGCCCGGAAAGGCGCCTGCCGACCGGGGCCCCACCCTTGGCATCTGCCCGTCGAACCAGCAGATGGATCCGCCTCCTGCGGCGACGGTTTCAACGGACAGCATCGGTGCGGCAATCCGGATGGCTCCCCCCGACTGTTCATCGTGCAGCTCCATGCTGCGCCGACGCTCGAAGTCTCCCGAATACCGGCAGACATCGGTGCTCGTGCCTCCCATGTCGAACCCAATGATCCTTTCGAATCCGGATTCCATTCCGACCCGTGCCGCACCCACGACCCCACCAGCGGGACCAGACAGCACGGAATCCTTTCCTGAAAAGCGATTGGCTGGAAACAGGCTTCCGGAGCTCGCCATCAGCTGGATCTCCGCCTCGGGAAGGTGGTTCTGGATCTCGGCAATGTAGTCGGTGAGCACGGGATTGAGGTAGGCATCGACCAAGGTGGTGTCGGTCCTGACAATCCACCCGGGGGCCGCGCTCATCCTGTGGGAGAGGGAGACGTGCTTGAAGCCCGTGGAACGGGCAAGAGCCTCAACCTTCTGCTCCAACCCAGGGTGGGCGTAGGAATGAATCAGGCTGACCGCAAGGGACTCGATCCCGCGATTCCGGAGTCCTTTGAGTCCCTGAAGCAGGGCATCCTCATCGAGCTCGGAAAGAATCTGCCCCCTGTGGTTCTGCCGTCCTGTGATCTCAAGCACCTCTGAAAAGAGAGGTGTTGGCTTGCGGATGTTGAGCTGGAACAGGTGGGGTCTGTCCTGGAAGGCAATCTTTGCCAGGTCGGCAAAACCCTGGTTGATGATCAGTGCTGTCCTGGCTCCGGTTCTTTCCAGAAGAGCGTTGGTTCCTCGGGTGGTGCCCAGTTTGAGGCGAATGGGACCTGTTTTGCCCCCTCGCGGAACCCCCTTGAGGGCATGAACGCCGATCACCGGTGCCGGCTCCTTGAACCGGACATCGAAGGAAATGGCCTGTCCCTTCTCCAGAGCGACGGCCTTAGACAACTTCAGGGCACCGGTCTCGGGGTCGAATTCAGCTATTCTTGAAAAAAACTTTTGATCCGTTTGGCTGTCGAGAGGGCGAATTTCAAGATTCTGATCATTCAGGAAGCACTTAGGATACTTATCATTGAGTGTAACGATAAAGTTAGAACCATTTGCAGCTGTTCCGTGGCCTTTAACGCCGGAGTTACTCAGGATTTTGAAAGTGCTAAGAAGGCCCTCCGGACTGCAGGCGAGGCAATCGGTGAAGGTTCCGCCCACATCGACCCAGAATTCCCAAGGCTTGGGTCCAAAATTTTTTTGAATGCCGTCCATGAGGGCGCGTCAGGAGCCGGTTGAAAATCCACCCATCTGTGACATTGAGTGACGCAAGTCGCTACTTTCCTGCAGATGGCGGAAAACGGCAGAGCAAAGCCAGATCCAGTCAAACGAAGCAACCTTTAGATGATGGACGACAAAAGAAACAGTGCCATGCTGCAACAGGAACAGACCGGGATTTCCGGTTTCATTACTGAACACAGGTCTGTTTTTACCTGTCTCAAATGTCATGGAATGGGTTGATTTTTCCAACAATTAGGCTTTTTACTCGTAAGGAACAAACTGACCAAACAGCTATGAGCAACAAATCCCAGTCAACTTGGTGTGGTGGAAATGATCACAACTGGCGTCCCAGCCGCCGCGAATTCCTTTTCGTAGGAACGATGGGCGCCGCGGGCCTTTCCCTGCCAGGTCTTCTGAAGGGCGAGGTCTCGGCCAACATGTCGAGTGGCAAGAAGATTGCCGCCAAG
>CAZKNW010000224.1:0-6887 GCA_964554035.1 uncultured Verrucomicrobiota bacterium | reverse complement strand
CCCATGTTCACCATCACGGCGGAGGAGGTTGCGGAGCTCAAGAAGAGCGGTGAGATCCGCAGGCTCAAACTGTTCTACATGGTGACCTATTTCCAGAACCCATCCGGTGTCACCACCACCCTCGAAAGAAAGCGTGAAGTCCTGAGGTTGATCCGGAGTTATGAATCAGCGGCGGGTCATCCCATTCACATCCTGGAAGACGCGGCTTATCGTGAGCTCGGGTTCTCCGGGAAAAGTGTCCCGACCTCATTGACCCTGGACGGGGCCGACGACCGAGTCATCTACACCAGCACCTACAGCAAACCCTTCGCGACGGGTATTCGGGCCGGTTTTGGCATCATGCCTGCCAAGTTGCTTCCCATCCTTTCAAACCTGAAGGGCAACCATGATTTCGGCACGGCCAACCTGGTTCAACAGATCCTCAAGACCGCCCTCAAGACAGGGGTTTACCAGGAGCACGTGGCCCGGGTGCGAAAGCGCTACGAGAGCAAGTCCAGGGTGATGGTGAAGGCCATCCGTGAGTCTTTTCCGGATTGGGTGGACTGGCAGGTTCCTGACGGGGGGCTCTACGTCTGGGCTTCCTTGCGAAAGTCGATGAACACCGGGATGAAGTCGAAATTTTTCCAGCGGGCCATGGATGCAGGGGTCCTGTATGTTCCGGGGCAGCTCTGCTACGCGGATGATCCGACCCGACCCCGGCCGACGCACCAGATGCGGCTCAGCTATGGAGCGGCCTCGGCAAACGCCATTCGTGAGGGGATCTCTAGGATCGGAAAGCTACTTGGATGAGTGTGCCTTGCGTTTGGCGGGTGCCTTGCGCTTGGCGAGGGGCTTGAGTTCCTCGAAAGGGGATGCGCGGTAGATGCGCTTGCGGATCCAGTTCATTGCAAAGAGGTCCGGGATGCCTTTCCTGAGACGATCCAGAATCCCATACTTGGATTCCCCATGGGTGCGTTCCCTGTGACCGACCTCGACCTCCCTGACCCTGTAGCCCTCCGCCAGGACAAGGATGGGAAGGAAACGGTGCAGCCCATCAAAGCACCAGATGTCCTTGATGCATGTCCGCTTGAAGACACGCATCGCGCAGCCGGTGTCATGGAAATCCGCCTTCAGGATCAGGTTTCTTGCCTTTCTTGCCACCAGGGAGGCCACGCGCCTTTCCCATGTGTCCTGCCTTTGCTTGCGCCAGCCACAGACGAAATCCACGTCCTCCTCGAGAAGCCTGAGCATGGCGGGAATATCCGCAGGGTCGTTCTGCCGGTCGCCGTCCATGGTCGCAATGAACTCGGAATCCGTTCCCTGGATGCCGGTCCAAAGCGCACCGCTTTGTCCCTTCTGCTCCTTGAGCCGGAAACCGCGGATGTTTCTCAACTTCTTCCGCGTGTCCTGGATCTGTTCCCAGGTGCCGTCCGTGCTCAGGTCGTCCACGAAGACGATTTCGAAGTCGGTCTCGATCCCGGAGACCACCTGAGAGGTCTCCTCCGCTAGCGGAAAGATGTTCTCTGCTTCGTTGTGAACGGGGATGATGATGGAGAGCCTTGTCGCCACGGGCGGGAGAGTAGCGACTTGATGCCCGGGTGACCAGCGGATGTTGAGGGGGGATGGAGGAACGATGTCGCTTTGCAAAGGTTCCGGAAGGGCCTAGGTTTGCGGTGTGAAGCTGTCAGTCAAAAGCGACTATGCCGCCCGCGCGGTGCTGGGGCTTGCCCGGCACCATGCCTCAGGACGTGCCGTCCGTGTGGAGAGCCTTGCCGAGGAGCAGGGGATTCCGCCCAAGTATCTCGTGCAGATCCTCATTGAGCTGAAGGGGCAGCAGATCGTGAAGAGCGTCCGTGGAAAGGAGGGGGGGTACCTGCTTGCCAAGGCCCCTTCCGAGGTCAGTATGGGCGATGTCCTCAGATGCATCAACGGGACGGTCTTCGATACACCGGCGCTTGAAGATCCCAATTGTCCTGAAGAACTGCAGAACGCCTGGCGCAAGATGCAGATCGCCCTTGAGACGACGGCGGACGGCCTGAATTTCGAGGAACTCAGTGAGGATGCCGAGCGCCAGAAGATGTTCTACATCTGACGAAGGTGATGACGGAGCCCTCGCCCTTCTATTTCAATGGAGAGCGCCTTTCCGACTGGGCTGGTTGCTGGAGTCTGGTTGGGTTTGATGCAGCCATGGGGCGGAGGGACGGAGACTGGGTGGGTGCGATCGGCCACTCCCAGTTGATCGCGCTGAGCCGAAGGCTGATGACGGAGGGTGAACTGGATTCCGAATATCCCGAATTGATGCGCCTGGCCTGCCTTGAGTTCTCCGTCTTTGCCCTTGAGGAGAGGGGCGCGGCCGTGGATGCCCTGGTCGAACGACTTGATCCTGATGATCCCGTGGGGTTGCTTGGGGAGATCGTTTCGGGAACGCGGTTCATGCTGGAGCTGACCCGGCGCGACAAGGCGGCTTTCTGGTCCAGGGGCGATATGGCCGATGTGGATGCCATGAAGGAGACGATGCGGCGATGTCGTCTCCCCAAGGATGATCCTGACTTTCAGCTTCCGCGGCACATCACCGATTGGAAGAGGGAGATCGAGTCCAAGGAGACTGGATTGCAATCAAGACTTTGACCTTCTGCGGCGGCGGTCCGTCCCTGATGCGTGCCACGGTTGCGTCCCATTGACTTTCGTGTCATCACTTTCCCTTCATGTCACAGATTGCCAGCATAGAGGATATCCAGGATGCGTTTGAGTTCCTGGAGGATTGGGATGACCGCTACGACTACCTCATCGATCTTGGAAAGAAGCTGCCGGCCCTGACGGCCGAGGAGATGGTGGAGGAGAACCTTGTGCGTGGCTGCCAGTCCAAGGTCTGGCTCAAGGCATCCGTCTCTGGTGACGAGCCGCCCGTGATCACCCTCAGGGCCGATTCGGACGCCTTCATCGTGAAGGGCCTCGTGGCCATCCTGCTTTCCTTTTATTCCGGAAGGAAGGCGGATGAGATCCTGAAGGATGACCCCTTGCCCCTGCTGGCGAAGCTTGGCTTTGAAGAACATCTGAGCCCAACGCGCAAGAACGGCCTGAAGGCCATGGTGAACCGGGTGCAGCAGATTGCCACCGAAGCCTTGAAAGGCTAGGCTGATCTGGGTCCTCGTCATGAAATCCATACTGATACTCCTCTTCGCCTGTCTCCTCGCGCCCGGGTCGGAAGCTGCAGAAAGGAAGCCCAACATCCTCTTCATCTTCCTGGACGACTTCGGCTGGAGGGATACCGGATTCATGGGTTCCGACTTCTATGAGACGCCCCATCTCGATGCCCTTGCCGGCAAGGGGCTTGTCTTTACCCATGCCTACTCCTCGTCCGCCAACTGTGCCCCTGCGCGCGCCTGCCTTCTGTCCGGCCAGTACACGCCCCGCCATGAGATCTTCAACGTCGGAACCGGTCCCCGTGGCAAGGCGAAGCATCGTCGCCTGAATCACATTCCGGGAACGGATACCTTGCGGACGGACATCAAGACCTGGGCGGCCTGTCTCAAGGGAGCCGGTTATACCACGGCCAGCATGGGCAAGTGGCACTTGAGTGAGGATCCGCTTCCCTACGGATTTGATGTGAACGTGGGTGGATCCCACTCCGGTAGTCCGCCTCGGGGGTACTATCCGCCCCATCCCAATGTCCCGGGCCTCAAGGATGCACCCAAGGATGAGTATCTCACCGACCGGCTCACCGAGGAGTCCGTGGAGTTCATCGAGGAGAACCGGGAAAGGCCCTGGATGCTCTACCTGACCCACTTTGCCGTGCACACCCCCCTGAATGCGAAGAAGGAACTGGTTGGAAAGTATGAGGCGAAGAAGCCGGGAACCCTGCACAACCATGTGGCCATGGCCACGATGATCCAGTCTGTCGATGATGGCGTTGGAAAGATCATGGCTACCCTGGATCGCCTGAAGCTCAGGGACGACACCGTGATCTTTTTCTTTAGTGACAATGGTGGCTACGGACCTGCCACGGACATGGCTCCGCTCAAGGGCTACAAGGGGACCTATTATGAGGGTGGGATCCGTGTGCCTTTCTTCGTGAACTGGCCGGGAGTCGTGAAACCTGGGCGAACCGATGTCCCGATGATCGGTGTCGATCTCTACCCCACCTTCTGTGACATCAGCGGCGCAGAGCGCCCCAAGGGGCAGGCACTGGATGGTGTCAGTCTGGTGCCCTTCCTGAAAGGGAAGGGTGGCCTGTCTGCGGACCGTGCTCTGTTCTGGCACTTTCCCGCCTACCTTCAGGCCTATGCGGTGGTGGACGAGCAGCCGGATCCCCTTTTCCGCGCCAGGCCCTGCAGCGTGGTGAGGAAGGGTGACTGGAAGCTGATCCAGTATTTCGAGGATGGCCGCCTGGAGCTCTTCAACCTGAAGGAGGACGAGGGGGAAACCAACAACCTCGCCACGGGCAATCCGGCCAAGAGGAAGGAGATGTTCAAGGTGCTCTCAGACTGGCAGAAGGGCATTGGGGCACCGATCCCCTCCGAGAAGAATCCCGAGTTCGACGCCAAGGTGGAAGCGGCGGACATCGAGAAGGCGCTCCGGAAGATGAGGCAGAAGGCGCCTCAACGACGCCCTATCTGAAGATTTGTGCCCGGAAGGTCTCGTAGGGAAGATTCTCGGCACCTGGGTACTTGAAGATGGCGGCTATCAACCTGCGTTCCTCGACGCTGCCGGTCTTGAACTCGTCGACGAGGGCTTCCGCCATGGAACGCTGCATGTCGAGGTAGTTGCTCTGGGTCCCGAATTCCGACTCGAACCACTTCCAGACCGTGAAGGACTTGTCCGGATAGCGTGTGGACTCCACCTCCTTCAGAGTCAGGCCGGCCGCCTTCCTGTAGCTTCCGGATTCGACCGCACTGCGGATGCGGGACCATTTCGATTCAGGGACACCATCCTTGCTGGTGACGCATCCGGTGGAAAGGGCCAGCAGGCCAAAAGGCAGTTGCAGGAGGAAGGTTCTGAGATTCATGGTGCTTGCTCGCGGTTGTAGGTGACGACTTCCTCATAGGTGACACCATTGCCGCCAAAGATGTCGAGTGCAGAACCAATGGTCAGGTCGATGCGGCCCCTCCCGACTTCGGTCACCTTTTGGAGATCCTCCAGCGATCTTGCTCCGCCGGCATAGGTTGCAGGAATCGGACAGGCTTCGGACAGCAGTTCCACGATGCGGAGATCAATCCCCTGGCAAAGGCCTTCCACATCGACGGCATGAACGAGGAACTCCGCGCAGTGGCTTGAGAGCAATTCAAGGGTTTCCCGATTCACCTCCAGATCGGTGAATTTCTGCCAGCGGTCCGTGCAGACAAAGTAGCGTCCATCCCGGATGCGGCAGCTCAGGTCGAGAACCAGGCGTTCCCTGCCGACGGCTTGCTTCAGCGAGGCAAGCCGGTCGAGGTCAAGGCGTCCATCCCGGAAGACGAAGCTGGTGACGATGACATGGGATGCACCGTGATCCAGCCATTGGCTTGCGTTTTCATCGGTGATGCCTCCCCCAATTTGAAGTCCACCCGGCCACGCCTTCAGTGCTTCCGCAGCGGCTGCGTCATTATTGGGACCCAGCTTGATGACGTGGCCTCCCTTCAGTGCATCACGCCGGTAGAGTTCGGCATACCAGAATGAAGGCCGTTCCGAGACAAAGTTCTCCCTCGGACCTTCCTCGGCATCCTCATTGAGGCTGCCGCCGACGATCTGCTTCACCTTTCCGTTGTGTAGATCGATGCAGGGACGAAACATGTCTTGTGAGGCGAACAGCGCTACACGAGCCCGGGGCTTTGTTCAATCGGGAATGATCGTTGTTTTTCGTTTCGTCGGGGAAGGATTCTGTCTTTACTTTGGCCCAACCCGGAACCATCCATGCGACTGCTTTCATTACTCCTGGCAGGATTTGTCTGCCTTTCCTCCCTTCAAGCGGAGGAAAAGCGACCTGATGTGCTGTTCATTGTCGTGGATGACATGAATGACTGGATCTCTCTTCTGGATTCCCAGGCCCCGATCAGGACACCCCATCTCGAACGCCTGGCCGGAAGGGGCATGCTCTTTACCCGGGCCTACTGCATCTCGGCGGCATGCAATCCCTCACGCGTGGCCACCCTTACCGGTTTGCGCCCGGGCACCAGTGGTGTCTATGGAAACAAGAGCGACTGGCGAAAGGCGGTTCCCGACAGGCCCACCCTCATGCAGCGTTTCATGGCCGGGGGCTATCAGGTGCGGGGAGCAGGGAAGATCTTTCATCATCATCTTGATGGCGCCTTCCACGACGAGGCCTCCTTTGGGGACTTCCAGCCCATGGCACCCCAGAACATGCCGCCTGCGAAGCTCAACCGTTCCCCGGAGTATGGATCCCCCAATACCGACTGGGGTGCATGGCCGGCCGATGAGAAGGACACCATCGACCACCGGACGGTCGATTACTGCATCCGTGCCCTTGAGGAAAAGGACAGGTCGAAACCGCTCTTTCTCGCCTGCGGGATCTTCAAGCCGCACTCCCCCTTCTTTGCACCACCGGCCTATCATGAATCCCTAGGGGATATTCCCCTGCCGGCGCGAAAGGCCGATGATTGGAAGGACCTTCCTGCCGGGGCGATGGAGTTGATGAGGAAGAAGAAGTGGTTCTGGGAGGGCATGATGAAGGTGGAGGCGAAATATCCCGGATCCTACCAGGCCTTCATCGATGCCTACGCGGCCTGTTGTGCCTTTGCGGATGCCCAGGTCGGTCGGCTTCTGGATGCCCTCGACCGGAGCGGTCGTGCGGACAATACGGTCATTGTCCTCTGGTCCGATCATGGTTTTCACCTGGGGGAGAAGGATCACATCGAAAAATTCGCGCTCTGGGAAAAGACCAACCACATTCCCTTCATCGTGGTGGCTCCCGG
>CAZKNW010000223.1:0-6897 GCA_964554035.1 uncultured Verrucomicrobiota bacterium | reverse complement strand
CTCGAAGCGGAAGCGCATGGTCTCGGGGACCTTGAGCAGGAGCTTTCCGGTGCCCATGACAAACCCGGCATCGGTGTTGCCGATTCCAGTGGCAAACTGGTTGAAGGCGCCCGCCATGCAGGTGTGGCTGTCGGTGCCGAAGAGGATTTCACCGGGGCGGGTATGTCCCTTCTGGGGCAGGGCCGCGTGGCAGACCCCGGCGTAGTTGGAACCATACTGGCGCTTCATGAGGCCCTTGCTGGCATCGAATTTCCATGTGCCGTCCGGGTCATCAATGACGTCGTAGAAGTAAGGGAGCCCCTGTTCCTTCACGAATTCGCGGAGGATGTCGACGTTGCGGTTGGAGCGGGAGTCGGAGGTGAAGATGTAATGGTCGGGGATGATCACGACCTTCTTCTTGTCCCAGACCTTCGCGTCCTGTCCGAACTCACGCTTGAACACGCCGATGGTGCCCGGTCCGCAGACGTCATGGGTCATGAGGGTGTCCGCCTTTACCCACACATTGTCACCCGCCTGCACCTGTGCCTTGCCGGCCGCCCGCGCCAAAATTTTCTCAGTCAACGTCATAAGGGGAGGGAAAAATACCTCATGAAGCCCCGGACGGCAACGCTGGGAAGGGCACAATTATTGAAATTCCCAAGGACCCCAATACCCAACTACCCAGGCCGGATTCTCTCTCGCTGAGACACTGGGATCACAGAGTTTTGAAAATGCATGCATTTTCAATGAGTCATCCTCAGTGGATCTCCGTGGCTCCGTGAGAGAAATGAAAAGGTTTGAATTGAAGCCCAATCCGAGAATCAAGCGGAGTCCGAATGAATCGACTGGCCTTTGCAGGTAGGGACCGTCGCTCCGCGCGGTCTTTCGATTGGCAGGGCGAAGACTTGAGGCTCGTATGCGCTGGAATACCAACCCTAAGCGCTCACGGAGTGATCGCCCTACCGATCTTGGTTATTTGGGTCCTTCTACCGGTTCAGCTTGTCCATCAGGTCGGTCAGGGTGGCGACGACCTTGTGGGCGGAATCCACACCCAGATAGCTGGACTTCGCCCGCCAGGTCTCGTAGCCACCCAGTTCGTGGTGTTTCCGGGTGGGCAGGTAGCCGTTGTAGCCGTTGGCGAGGGAGATGGTGAAGTGATCCTTGAAGGGGCTGTTCAGACGCAGCTCCAGCCCGATCTCGACAAAGGTTTCACAGGGAATCGCCGCCACGCTGAGATCCCCGATCCGGAAGGCCTGCAGCTTGAGGTCGACCAGGGGAGGGTAGAGCGTCATGTCCATGGTTTCGCCGGCATAGATCTCCTCACGGGTCGCCAGTCGGGGAATCTTCTTCACGGCATGGCGCTCCAGGACATCCTTGGCGTACTGGATGTCCGCCTCGTCCGGCTTGCGTGTGGCGAGGGTGATTTCCTGCTCCAGCGCGCCAAGGGGAACCCAGTCGTTATACTCAATCTGCCGCCAGACCTTGTAGGCCTCGGCGGCCACCACATCGCCCACCAGTTCGATCTGTTCATAGGGCTGCTTGCGGACCCGTGGCCGGTAGAAGTTGATGTTGTTGATGTCGCCGCTGGTGCCATTGGACATCATGGCAACGAATCCCTTCTCTCCCCCGGTGTCGGCTCCGATGATCGAGGCCAGCTTGCGGGCGAAGACGCCGTAGTAGTCGGCGGAGACATGGCCGCCCAGGGTTCCCCCGACATAGTGAAGGGAGTAGTTGGCCAGGACGCCGATGGGGGTTCCATTGGTGGAGACCACACTGACCACATGGACGAGGGGATCGATGGGGCCTGCGGGCTTGATCAGGGACTTGTCCCCGGGGGAAGGATTCATCCTGACCAGTTCCTCGCGGCCGAAGGGATTCTTCAGGGTGATCTCCGGATCGAGATGCCAGCGGCGGTTGAAGACATGATCCGGTTCCGAACCCTTGCCCCATCCGATCCTGGCGGGCCTCAGGTTCTTGTGGGCCGTCACGATCGCCTCGGCAATCTTCTCAATGAGGAAATGCTTGTAGTTCCCGTTGGAATCGCTCTGGAAGACATCGGCCGAGGTGGGGGCGGTATGGGTGTGGGTGGCCGACATCATCATGTTGGATGTCGGGATCCCGGTCTTTTCGGAAGCGATCAACTTGGCGGTGTCGAAGACCTCACGGGGGATCATGCAGCTGTCGACGATGACGAAGGCGAGCGAATTCTTGCCGTCATTCAGGACCAGGCAGCGGGCATGGAGCGGATCATGGATCTCGGTGGCCGTGCGGTCCTGCATGCCTCCATTCAGTGAGACGCCCAATTCCGGAGAGGTGTCCACCTTGACGGCGGCCGCCTTGAAGACCTTGTCGGCCGCGAGGGAAGAGACCCCGCCAATCGACAGGATCAGGCCGGACAACGCGGCAAGGAAGAGATGGGGGACTCTTTTCAGGAACATGCTGTTGGAGATACCCAAGATGGTGTTCAAGGGCAATTCTTTGGTGGTACTTGCGGAAAAAAAGAAGAAGGGGTGGACTCACTTCGGGTTGCTGGTCGCCAGCGACGAAAAGCCTTGAAATGAATGTCCCCGATCCTTCAAGGGTTAAGCACCGATGACAAACCGCACCGCCATCCTCGTGTTCATCCTGCTGGCGAAGACTTCCATTGCATCCGCCGAGCGGCTGAATATCCTCTTCTGTTTCTCCGACGATTGGGGGCGCTATGCGAGCATCTACCGGGATGCGGCACGGCCCGGGTTCAATGACGTGATCGAAACCCCGGCTTTGGATGCCATCGGGCGGAGCGGGGTGGTTTTCAACAATGCCTTTGTCAGTGCGCCAAGCTGCACGCCATGTCGTGCATCGGTCTCCACCGGCATGCCGTTCTACAGGTGTGGCAGCAACGCATTCCTCCACAGTCAGGAATACGGGAAGGCGGAGGATCCCTTCAAGACTCTTCCCGGCTTCTCGGAGCTGCTGGTCAGGAACGGCTATCACGTCATGCATTGAGGAAAGACCACGAAGAAGTCGGCCAAGCTGACCGACCGGACCCACCTTTCGCCGATCTGCCATTTTTCCCAGGCGGTCTCGGCCGCGGAGGACAAGGAAGCCCGCAAGAAGGAGATCTTCTCATTCGTCCGTGACAACTTCAGCTCGTTCCTTGACAAGCAGCCCGAGGACAAACCCTTCTTCTATTGGTTTGGTCCCCACAATTCCCATCGCCAGTGGGTCCGCGGCTCGGGCAGGGAACTCTGGGGCTTGGAGCCGGATGCCCTGAAGGGGAAGCTGCCTGCCTTTCTGCCGGATGTGCATGAAGTGAGGGAAGATGTGGCGGACTATCTGGGTGAGGCACTGGCCTGGGATGGCATGGTGAACGAACTGATGTCGGAGTTGAAGGCCCGGGGCGAACTCGAAAACACCCTGGTCATCGTTTCCGGCGACCATGGGATGCCCGGCATGCCACGGGGAAAGTGCAACCTTCACGATTTCGGATCCATGGTATCGCTGCTGGTCAGTTGGCCGGAACGCGTACGATCAGGCCGGCAGATTGATGACTTCATCAGCCTGATGGATATTGCACCAACGGTGCTTGAGGCGGCCGGTATCCAACCGCCGAAGCACATGTTGGCAAAGAGCTTCGTGCCGCTGCTGACGTCCGGAAAGAGCGGTACGGTGGATCCGTCAAGGGACCACGTCATCATCGGGCGCGAACGCCACGTCGGCCACGCCCAGCGGGACCGCATGCCTTATCCTTCCCGGGCGATCAGGACCGCAGATTTCCTGCTGATCCGTAACTTCAAGCCGGTGCGCCTGCCAGTTGGGGATGTCTATGAGCCGGATGCGAGCGAGGAGGCATTGCTGAACGAAACCTATGCCGCTTACCCGGACATGGATGCCAGTCCCACCAAGGCATTCCTGGTCATGAACCAGAACGCCTATTCGAGGTATTTCGACTACGCCTTTGCTGCGCGGCCTGAGTTCGAGCTCTACGATCTGAAGCGTGACCCGGACCAGGTGAACAACGTGGCCTCGGATAAGAGGTATGCCGGGGACCTGAACCGGTTGAAGGACCGCCTGATGAAGACCCTGAGGGAAACACTGGATCCCCGGGTCATTGGCGACGGAACCACCTTTGACCGAATGCCGTTTGTGGATCCGGGCTTTGTTCCGGCGCCCAAGAAGAAGAAGGTCCTGAATTTTTGAAATCATACGTAGCCGCGCTTGCGAAAGCGTGGTGCCACCCCGTTCAGGGTTTTGAAGTGGGGCGCCTGCGGCGAGACGCCCCTGCCATCGAAGCTTGGGATGGCTCTCTGGGCCGTTCCAATTTAGAGTCCTAAAAGGACGCAAGACCGGAAATGAAACACATCCTTCTCACTCTTCTGTTGACCTCTGTTGTGTCACTGTCTGCCCATGCCGGTGATCTGAAACTCACGGAAACCCCGGATGTCATCCGTGTGACCCTCAGGGACAGGCCTGTGCTGGAATACGTCAAGACCGAGAAGCCGGTGCCGGAAGGCATCGAAGAGCATTTTCGCCGGAGCGGCTACATTCATCCGGTCTACACACCAACAGGGCAGGAACTCACCGGGGATTTCCCTGCCGATCATGCCCATCAACACGCACTGTTCCTTGCATGGACGAAAGCCGGCTTCGATGGGCGGAAGGTCGATTTCTGGAACCAGGCAAAGGACCTTGGGCGGATTGAATTTCGTGATGTATTGGACCTGAAGCGAGACAAGCGAAAGGTTTCCTTCAGCGTCAAACACGCCTTCATGGTGAAGGAGAAGACCAAGGCCGGTGAGAAGTGGATCGATGCCCTCCATGAAGTCTGGACCGTCACCGTTCATCAAACATCTGGGGATCATTTTCTGTTCGATGTCGTCAGTGCCCAGGAATGCGTCACCGACAAACCCTTGAGCCTGCCTGAGTATCACTACGGGGGCATGGCGATCCGGGGCAATTACCAGTGGTTGAAGGACAAGGAGGATCACAGCATTGAGCCGGGCGACTTGGTCTATCTGACCAGCGAAGGCAAGGATCGCTGGGAAGGAAATCATACCCGTGCGAACTGGGTGGCCTTCTCAGGCAGGATTGACGGACAAGACGCCTCGGCCGCCGTCTTTTGTAGTCCGAGGAATTTCCGTGCCCCCCAACACGTTCGCATCCATCCCAACAAGCCCTACTTCTGCTGGGCGCCGATGGTCGAAGGACCCTTCAAGATCGTGCCTGGAAAGAAATTCGTCTCCAGCTACCGGTATCTGGTGACGTCGAAACCTCTGGATATTGCAGTGATCCGGAAGCAATGGGATGCCTATTCCGGGGGGAATGAATAGATCCTGAGAGCCTGAACAAAAGTGGTCCGGACGGGCGGGGAAGTTCGAGGAAGGGAAGTGGAGCCAACAGTCGGATTCGAACCGACGACCCGTTCATTACGAATGAACTGCTCTACCAACTGAGCTATGTTGGCCCTCAAAGGGCGATAGAAATAGCGACCCGCCCCTTGGCTGGGCAAGCCCTATTTCGGGAGGACATGGGCTCAATGCACTAGCTGGCCCGGTGGGGCGAACCCTGAGCCTTGTTGGGTTGGTGTAATGGAGTGGAGGGGTTGAGTCTCGCCTTCAGCACTTGAAACTGATTGGACTTGGAACCCCAGGGCTTCACCCTGGGCTGGAGTTGAGACGGGCCGTTGGCCCGAGGAGAAGAGATTGAATCTGGCCGTTGGCCTTCGTGGAGTAGGCGCCCAAGCACCGAAGGTGTGTTTCAAGTGTAGCCTGGGGTGTGAAGCCCTAGGTTTGATGTCACCCATCTCAATAAGGGCTTAAGGCCTGTCTGAACGTTGCCATGCTCAGCGGGAGATTCGCACCACCAGATTGGATGGAATTTTCTTTTTGAGGAGGGGAAATCCTTCTTTCGTTGAATTGTACGATTGAGATCACGTCCCCTTTAAGGCTATCAACACCCCCTCTCCAGCAGGACTTTCCCGGCCGGAGGCAGCTTTTAGTACAACAACACCATCATGAGCAACCACATCACCCGTCGCAACGCCCTCAAGGTCCTTGGCGTCGGTACGGCCATCCTTGGCCTGCCGAAGGGACTCCAGGCACAGGATCTCAAGTCATCCACCAAGCCCGTGTCCAACTGGAGAAACACCCATGACCGCGTCTGGCTGGGCGAGAGTTTCTGGGCCAATCCCATGGAAGACTGGTGTGTCAAGGATGGCGCGGCCGAGGTGCTTTATGGAGGGTTCCAGAGGAACATCCACCTGATCACCCATCAGCTGACCAACGCGGACAAGCCGCTGGAGATGGCCGTACACGTGGAGCGCGCTGAATCCGGAAACAAGGACAGCGGGGCAGGTTTCCGCCTCGGGATCCGGAGTGACCTCAATGAATACCGCAGTAACAGTTTCGCAGGTGGCGGCATCAATGTGGGTGTGGTTGGCAAGGAATTGGTGGTCGGTCGTGGCAAGGCGCAGTTGAAGCGTGGGGATCTCGACAAGGGCATCACCCTTCACCTCACGGGCAAGCCGGCCGGTGGCCAGTACGAGCTCACCCTCAGGGCCCTGGATGCCGGTGGTGTGGAGCTCGGGAGCGTGACGCAGAAGGTGCAAAAGGCGGCCCTCGGCGGAAACATCGCCCTCGTCAGCAACTTCACCGGCAACAACCGCCAGCGCCAGGGTGGAGGACGTTACCGGTTCTCCGATTGGGCCGTGGGTGGTGGTGCCTTCACGGTGACCGATTCGAACAAGTTCGGACCGATCCTCTGGTCGATGTACTCGCTCAGCGATTCGCGATCGAAGGAGGGCTTTGTCATGAAGATCAGCGCGCTGACCGGTCCCCTCGGTGCGAAGGACAACCATGATGTCGAGCTGCACGTGAAGCAGGGCGGTGCCTGGAAGGATCTTGGCAAGGCGAAGCTGGACAACGAGGCATGGACGGC
>CAZKNW010000222.1:0-6925 GCA_964554035.1 uncultured Verrucomicrobiota bacterium | reverse complement strand
GGAATATGGTGCCGTTCTGTGTTCCGGCGGGAATCCGGATGCTCGCCTTCCCGGTCAGGGTGGGGACATCCACCTCGCTGCCCAAGGCGGCCTGGACAAAGGTGATGGGAAGCTCGCAGATCAGGTCGTCGCCATCGCGATCGAAGACCCTGTGGGATTTCACGTGAAGTATCACGTAGAGATCTCCGGGGCTTCCACCTCGTACACCACCTTCACCGTTGCCGGATGATCGGAGGCGGACGCCTGTGTCTGCACCGGCTGGAATCCGGATCTTGATTTTCGAGCGCTTGTTGGTGCGTCCCTGGCCGGAGCAGCTCTTGCAGGGGTTTTCCACCGTGGTGCCGGCTCCGTTGCACTTGGGGCAGGTCTGCGCGATGGAAAAGATGCCACGCGAGCTCATCACCTGGCCCTGGCCGCCACAGGTGGCACAGGTCTTGACGCTGGAACCCTTTTCCGCGCCTGAGCCATTGCAGGCTTCACAGGTGGCAGGCTTGGTTACCGTAATCTCCTTCTCACAGCCGAGAGCCGCCTCTTCGAAGGAGATTTCCATGTCATACCTCAGGTCGGCGCCCCGTTCCGGCCCCCCCGGCTGACGACGTCTGCCTCCTCCAGTTCCTCCAAACAGATCATCAAAGATGCTGCTTCCACCCCCACCGCCACCGAAGACCTCCCGGAAGATGTCAAATGGATCTCCACTCGTACGGAAACCGCCGCCCCCCCCGGCTCTGGACCTGGGATCGAAGGCGTCATGCCCATACTGGTCGTAGGCGGCGCGCTTCTGGGCGTCGCTCAGGATCTCATAGGCATGGCTACACTCCTTGAACTTCTCCTCAGCCTCGGTGTCACCCGGGTTCTTGTCCGGATGGTATTTCACGGCCATCTTGCGATAGGCCTTCTTGATCTCGTCGGCCGTGGCGCTCTTGGAGATTCCCAGTACTTCGTATAGATCCCTTTTCGCGGCCATGGTCAGTTCATGGATGGATCGTCACTGGAAGGCTCTCCGGTTTCCTCTCCTGCCTTTGCTGCGACTACGACGCTGGCCGGTCGAACAAGTCTTTCCTTGAGCTTGTATCCCTTGCGGCTTTGCTCGATCACATGCCCCTCCTCAGCGTCCTCGGTTACCTTTTGGGACAAGGCCTCGTGAATGGATGGGTCAAAGGGCTTTCCGAGTGCATCGATTTCCTGGAGGCCCGATTCTTCCAGAAGGTTCTTCAACTGGGTGTGAATCATGTTCACACCCACCTTCAGGCTCTCGATGGAGGTGTTCTCCTGGTTGGCCGCGAGAAGGGCCATCTCGAAATTGTCCATGATGGGAAGCAACCTTTCGATCAGGGCTTCGTTCGCATACTTGATGGCTTCAAGTCGATCGCGGGAGGCGCGCTTCTTGAAGTTGTCGAAGTCGGCGGTCAGGCGCAGCACCTTTTCCCAGTGCTCGGTGGACTTGGCTGCCTTCTCCATCAGGTCCCGGATGACTTCCGGGTCGGATGGCAGTTCTTCTTCGGGACCTGCTTCTTCATTCGGGAGGTCAGAGCCTTCGGTGGCTGTCTCGTCTCCTTCAGATGCAATCTCGTCTTCTTCTTCCGACGGCTTGTTGGGCGTTGTTTCGCTCATTCTGGTTACGAATCTAGTTCAATTGCCTCTTATCGACAGTGTGATGCTGAAAATGTTCGAGTTTCTCAGGATTCCTGTGCGGGATCCTTGTCTTTCGGGGGGACCTTGGACTGAAGGTAGAGTTCCCTCAATTGCTTCATGTCGACAGGAGCAGGGGATTCGGCCATGAGGTCGGTTCCCTTGGCGGTCTTCGGGAAGGCGATGACATCGCGGATGCTTGAGCTGCCACAGAGGAGTGCGATCAGCCTGTCGAAACCAAGCGCGATGCCTCCGTGGGGTGGTGCGCCATACTTGAAGGCCTCCAGCATGTAGCCGAATCGTTCCTTGATCACCTCGTCCTCGAGTTGAAGGACGTCCTTGAAGATGGTGTGCTGGACTTCTGGCTGATGGATACGAATGGATCCACCTCCAAGTTCGACACCGTTGACCACGATGTCGTAGTGCTGGCCTCTTACAGCCTTGGGATTGGTGGTCAGGTTGGGAATGTCCTCCTCCACTGGAGCGGTGAAGGGGTGGTGACTGGAATACCACCGGTTCATCTCCTTGTCGTAGGCGAGGAGAGGAAACTCGATGACCCAAAGGAATTCAAACTGGTTGGGATCGATCGCCATCTTGCCCATCTCGACCAGCTTGTCCTTCACGTAGAGCCGGATGCGGCCGAGGATCTCGCAGGCATTGAGCCACTGGTCGGCAGCAAAAAGGATGAGGTCGCCCTCCTCGATCTTCAGCTTCTCCGTGAGTGCCTGCTTCTCGGAGTCACTGAAGAACTTGACGATGGGTGACTTCCATTCGCCATTCTCGACCTTGATGTAGGCGAGCCCCTTGGCCCCAAAGCTCTTGGCGACATCCGTCATGGTCTCCATCTGGCCCTGGGTAACGCATGCGAAGCCCTTGGCGTTCATGGCCTTCACGACGCCCCCCTTGCCCACGGTGGCGCTGAAGACCTTGAACTCGCTAGCCTTGAAATCCTCGGTGAAGTCGTTGATCTCCATGCCGAAGCGGGTATCCGGCTTGTCGGAACCAAAGCGGTTCATGGCCTCTTCGAAGGAGATTCTCGGGAAGGGCGTTTCAATCTCCCGGTCGAGGGTCGTTTTCCAGATTTTCTTCAGGAGTCCCTCGATCAGGGCGTAGATGTCCTCACGATCGATGAAGGACATCTCGATGTCGACCTGCGTGAACTCAGGCTGGCGGTCCGCCCTTAGATCCTCATCGCGATAACAACGGGCCAGCTGGAAGTAACGTTCCACGCCGGACACCATGAGGATCTGCTTGTACTGCTGGGGAGATTGGGGCAGGGCGTAGAACTCACCGGGGTGCAGGCGACTGGGAACAAGGAATTCTCGTGCGCCTTCTGGTGTCGACTTGAAAAGGGTTGGGGTCTCGATCTCGAGAAAGCCCTCCTCCTCCATGAACACCCGGGTCGCGGTTGCGGCCCGGCTGCGCAGCTTGAGGTTGCGGATCATCTCGGGGCGGCGGAGGTCGAGGTAGCGCCACTTGAGCCGATGATCTTCGCTGACCTTGGCCGCGGCTTCGGGATCATCAATCTGAAAGGGAAGAACCTCTGCGTGATTGAGGACCACCAATTGGCTGGCCACGACCTCAATCTCACCAGTCAGAATCCTTTCATTGGTCGTGTCATCAGGTCGTTGGCGAACCTTGCCGATCACGCGAATGACGCTTTCAGACCTGAGGGACTCAGCCGTCTTGAAGATGTCCTCGGAGACATCGGATGGATCAAACACCGTCTGGGTCCGGCCTTCGCGGTCACGGACATCGATGAAGATCACGCCGCCAAGATCGCGGCAGGAATGAACCCAGCCTTCCAGCACCACTTCCTGTCCGATGTGGTCCTTGCGGAGTTCGTAGCAATGATGCGTTCGTTTCATGAAAAATACCAAAAAAATACCCCTTGTGGGCAAAAGCGAGCGGGCATCTTGCGAATCGAAGGACGGAATTCAAACAGAAAATCCAGCGGGAATTCGGGAATGGGTGACAGAGGTGGTAGGCGGTTGCAAAACCCGGGTAAACTTGCAGTCGCTTTCTGGGGTAGGTTGCCGCAGTATGTCAAGGAAAGAGCAACCCATGGTATCAAGCGGAATCATCATCATAGGAATGGTTTTGGGCGTTTTGGTTGTCATTCCAGCCATCTTCGTCATAGGGGCCTACAATTCTCTGGTCACCCTTAGAAACCGGTTCAAGAACGGTTATTCGCAGATCGATGTGCAGCTTAAGCGGCGGCACGACCTGATTCCCAACCTCGTTGAAACCGCCAAGGGCTACATGACTCATGAGAGGGAGACCCTTGAGAAGGTGATTCAGGCCCGGAACAGTGCGGTGGCGGCCCGTCAGGCTGCGACCGACAACCCCGGTGATGGGGGGGCGATCAAGGCCCTGGCAGGTGCGGAGGTGGCTTTGACCGGAATGTTGGGAAACCTGTTTGCATTGAGGGAGGCCTATCCAGACCTGAAGGCGGATCGTTCCATGAACACCCTGATGGAGGAATTGACCTCCACCGAGAACAAGGTCGCCTTTGCGAGGCAGGCCTTCAACGACGCGGTCATGCTCTACAACACCAAGAGGGAAACGTTTCCCACGAACCTGATATTGGGATTCTTCAACTTCCAGCAGGCTGCCTTGTTCGAACTGGAGGATGCAGGTGAACGTTCAGCCCCGAAGGTCGATCTTTCCTAGAGAGCGCCAGAACAAGAAACAGAAGAATCATGACAGGAATCATCATTGGAATCGCCGTGGTCTTGGTCGTTGTTGGCATCCCAGCCATGTGGGGTGTGGGTATCTACAACCGGCTGGTGACCCTGAGAAACGGATACAAGAACTCCTTTGCGAATGTGGACGTCCAGTTGAAGCGGCGTCACGACCTGATCCCGAACCTGGTTTCGACCGCCAAGGGCTACATGAAACATGAGAGCGAGACCTTGGAGGCTGTGATCAAGGCAAGGAGTGCTGCCGTCTCCGCCAGTGAGCAGGTTTCGGCCAATCCAGGGGATCCATCCGCCATGAAGAAGCTTTCCCAGGCGGAATCCGGTCTTGGGTCGTCTCTCGGGCGTTTGCTGGCACTTCAGGAATCCTATCCCGACCTGAAGGCCGACGCGTCGATGAACAAGCTCATGACCGAATTGACCTCGACCGAGAACATGATCTCGACCTCGAGGCAGGCCTTCAACTCATCCGTCCTGACTTACAATAACGCCCGGGAAGTCTTTCCCGCCGTTATCGTTGCGGGCTTCTGCAATTTCGCCAGGGCTGAAGGATTCGAGATTACCGACGAATCCGAGCGTGAAGCACCCAAGGTGGAGTTCTAGTCAGGTTCCCTAGGGAATGAACTTTTTCGAGAGTCAGGATTCGGCCAGGAAAAACACGGGGAGGCTGATCCTTCTCTTTTCCATCGCCGTCCTTGTAATCACCGTGGCGGTCTATCTGCTCGTCATTGCGGTTGCCTACCACGCGGGTTACCTCGGAAAGGTCGACACCTACACAAAGGCCCTTCTGAATCCCAGGCTCATGCTCTATGTGGGAGGGGGGACGCTTGCGGTCATCTTCTTCGCGAGTGTGTTCCGCATGATGGAGCTCAGGCAGGGCGGGTCGGTCATCGCGTCATCCCTCGGGGGGAACCTTGTAGACCTCAACACGGAGGATCCGGATGAGCGCAAACTGTTGAACATTGTAGAGGAGATGTCCATTGCCTCGGGTGTCCCGGTTCCTGATGTCTACATCCTCGACCAGGAGCAGGCAATCAATGCGTTTGCAGCAGGAAACAGTATGGATGATGCGGTCATTGGAGTGACGCGGGGTTGCGTGCGCATTCTCAACCGCGACGAACTGCAGGGCGTGGTCGCACATGAGTTCAGCCACATCCTGAATGGTGACATGCGCCTGAGTCTCAAGCTGATCGGATGGGTCCATGGCATTCTTTGTATCGCCCTGCTGGGAAGGCTGCTCTTGGAGGGTGCCTTTTGGGGAGGGGATTCCGGCCGTTCCAGAAGGAGGGAACGGGATGGAGGAGGACTGGGGATCGCCTTGTTGATTCTCGGGCTTGGTCTTCTGCTGATTGGCAGCATTGGAAGCTTCTTTTCGGGTTGGATTAAGGGAGCGGTTTCCCGGCAGAGGGAGTTTCTGGCCGATGCTGCCGCAGTTCAGTTCACCAGGAATCCTGAGGGGATTGCTGGTGCGCTGATGAAGATTGGAGGCTTCAGCAGGGGCTCGGTAATTCGTTCCGGACGTGCTGAAGAGGCCAGCCATCTGTTCTTCGGGAATGGGGTCCGGTTCGGTTTCGCCAGCCTTTTCGCCACTCATCCCCCACTCGAGAAGCGAATCAAGGCGATCCTTCCGAACTGGGACGGCCGGTTTGCCGAGGTCGAGGCGCCTGTAGGTGGGGGATTCCAGGAGGCGGGACTTTCAGGCTTTTCCGGAGGTGGACACGCTGTTCCGGTGGAACCGGTTGCTCGTGCCCGGAAGGCGCCTTCGATTCCGAGGAAGGATGTGGAACAGGTGATCCAGTTTATCGGGGGGGCGAGCGCGGCCTCACTTGAGCAGGCCAGGGCGCTGATTGATTCCATTCCGGCGGATCTGAGGAACCTTGCCCATGAAGCCTTTGGGGCGAGGGCCCTCGTGTATGGATTGTTGCTGAGTGCTGCCCCGGATTCCCGGTCTCAACAGCAGTCTGCGCTGGAGGCTTCAGCGGATCCGGGTGTCCTTGCGGAATTATCAAGATGGATGCCGATGGTGGATGGGCTGGAGGAGGTTTCGCGTTTGCCGCTTCTGGATCTTTGCCTGCCAGCCTTGAGGATGCTGTCGGACCAGCAGTATCAGCGTTTCAGGGAAAACGTGAATGTCCTGATCGAGTCGGACCAGCAGCTGGACCTGTTTGAGTACATGGTGAAGAAGGTTCTTGAGAAGCACCTGGATGCCCATTTTCACCCGGTAAAGCGAACGGTGGTTTCCTATTATTCCATCAAGGGTCTTCGTGAAGAGGGTATTATCCTGATCTCGGCCCTTGCGCGCCTGGGTGGCAAGGATGATGAGTCCAGAGAGGTTGCCTTTGCTCAGGGAATGAGAGTGCTTGGCCTGGATGGAGCGAGGTTGCAGCCACTCTCAAGGGCGAACTTGAAGGCGATTCATGATTCCCTGGTAAAGTTCGAGCAGGCCTCACCCATCCTTAAGAAGCGCTTGATTGAGGCGGGTGCCCACACGGTGGCTTCGGATGGCTTTGTGGATGCGAAGGAACTGCAGCTACTCAGGGCGGTTGCGGATGACCTGGATTGTCCTCTCGCATTGATTGGTTAAAGGCAGGAGATGA
>CAZKNW010000221.1:0-6970 GCA_964554035.1 uncultured Verrucomicrobiota bacterium | reverse complement strand
CGCTGGAGGACTCCGAGTGCCAGCAGTACGCCGCCTTCGCGCTGGCGCAGCTGGTTCTCGGCCCGGTTGAGCATCGCGAGATTGTCGGGATCCTCGAGGAACTCCATCAGCTTCGGTGACTTGGGCTGACCCAGGCGGACACGATAGAGCAGGATACCGATGCTGTATTTAAGGTTGGCGATCTTGTCGTTGTCCGGTTTGTTGGCCGCCTGTTCCTCCTGAAGGGCCTTGATGTCGGATCGTGCCTCGCTGAGGAAACGTTCACAGAGCTTCTGCTGCGCGCGGATCAACCCCTCCACCTTGGGACGATAAACTTCGTAGAGTCGGTTGTCCTGCTTCTGGACCGCCGGACCCGAGATGATGAGCGGCGTCCTCGCCTCGTCGATGAGAATGGAGTCCACCTCATCGACTATCGCGAAGTAATGACCTCGCTGGACCTGGTGCTCCTTGCGGATGGCCATGCCGTTGTCGCGGAGGTAGTCGAAGCCGAATTCGGAATTGGTCCCGTAGGTGATGTCGCAGGTGTACTGCTCCCGGCGGACATGGGGAGGCATCATGTTCTGGATGCATCCCACGGTGAGTCCAAGGAAACGAAAGAGGTGACCCATCCACTCCGAGTCACGTGCCGCGAGATAGTCGTTGACCGTCACGACATGGACTCCGCGACCCGTCAGGGCATTGAGGTAGACCGGGAGGGTGGCGACGAGCGTCTTGCCTTCACCGGTCGCCATTTCCGCTATGCGTCCCTGATGGAGTCCAGCACCGCCAATGAGCTGCACATCGAAGTGCACCATCTCCCATTCCAGCTCGTGTCCACGAACCTCGGCCTTGGTACCACAGAGACGCCGCGCGCCGTTCTTCACGACCGCAAAGGCCTCGGGCAGGATCTCATCGAGGCGCTGGGCCAGTTCGGCCTCGTCCTCGATCTTGGAAAGTTCCTCCTTCCAGGCGTTCGTCTTGTTGCGAAGGAAGTCGTCGGACTCCTTCTGGTAGGATTCCTCGAGCTGGTTGATCTGGTCGACCACTGGTCGAAGCTTCTTCAGGTCCCGCTCGTTTTTGGAACCAAGAATCTTTCTGAGAATAAACTTAAACATGCTTAACCCGGTGTTGATTGGGCAAAAGAGCCTCGAACCGTAGGTCAGCACCCATCAAGCGTCAATCACGACACTCCACCTTCGAACGGCCCGAATGGCAGCGTCCACTCATACATTCCGGGCGAAATGAAACTCCTCATAGGGCATGAACCCATCCTCCATCTGACGGACCTCACCCTTCTCGAAGCCCATGGCCTCAAAGAACCGGTGCGCCCTCCCGAATCGGACATCCGACCAGAACTCCACTCTCTGGAACGCGTTGTCCCTTGCCCACTCCAGGGCCCAGGTCATGAGCTGATGGCCAACCCGCCTTCCGCGGTAGTCTTTCCGCAGGTACACCCTCCTGAAGGTCAGCAGCCCTTTATCCCTGTCCAGGGGAAGCGTGGCGTGGGAACCAATGATGGTGTTCCCCTCTTCAAGAACCACGAAGGCCCCCCCGCGACGCTGATAGGCTGCCTCAATGTCAAGAAGGTCGGCATCCGCGCCTTCCAGGAAGATCTGGTCGCCGTATTCCCGATAAACGCCGTCCACGAGTTCGATGAGCGCCGGACCATCCTCCTTCAGACCCTCCCTGAGATTCATTTCAGCCACTCCGTGATCAATCCGGGTGTCAGTGGAACTTCCTTGCCACCCTGCATGACCTTGTCAACGCGCAGGCGTAGCCGGGAAAAGAGCCAATTACCCAGATAGCCCGCCTTGACGCCCTGTGAAGGTAGATTCTCCCGGACGAGGTTCTTCAGCTCCTCTGAAGAAATGCTTTCCGCCACTTCGAGAACCATGTCCAAGGATGGAAGCAGCAAAAAATCCCTCGGGTCCCGTTCAAAACGTTTGAGGTAGGCCTCAATGACCCGTCCACAGTAGCTGGCGATGTTCAAAGCAGCCTTCTCGGACTCTTCTTCAAGCCGTGTCCTGAAGGGTTGGGTGATGATGGTCTGGATGAAGAGCTCATTTCCTCCCAGCGCGGCCATTGCCTTTTCCGCACCGGCCTCAGCCACGATGCTTCGTTCGATCAAGCCGTAGCGGAGGACATGGGCACAGTAGATGTCCCGCCTTTGGCCCATTTCCTTGGCACGCACCCCCATGTCAAAGTGAAGGCGCTCATTCAGCCTGACCCGGACGCTCGCGTTGGTCCCGCCATCTTCCATGGTCACTTGATGCCCTGGAGGCGTTCGCTCCAGACCCGGTAGAGCTGGACCGTGGAATCCACGTCCCTCACGCAGTATTCCGCAATCTCTTCAAAGCGTCCCTCCTGCATGAGCTGATTGACGTCCATGCCCGTTACCCCGAACGCCTTCGGTGATGGAATGCCGAAGGCCTTGCAGTAGAAATCCAGGTTGAATCTTCGCGCCGCTCCCCCGCGGCCGCTGACATTGTAGAAGGTAAGCTGCTCCGCAAGATCACAATGGGGTTGCGTGGCGAAACGGTAGCCGAGCCAGTCCTTGCGGGTGATGGGAACGTCGAGTACCGCGCTTCTCAGGTAGAGGAAGGGCACATCGAAACCCCGGCCATTGAAGGTCACCACGGTTTCGAACTTCCTCGCCAGCTTCCAGAACTCGGCCAGCAACTCGGATTCCTCCGCAACGGGCACGAACTCGACCCGCTCCTCGAAGGCAGCCCTGCTCTCGAAGTCGTCAGAAAGGTAAAGGACCTTTCCCCGGTCCGACTCCGGGTTGATCATGGCAATGCACACACATTGAGCCGTCAGGGGCCAGAGGTTGAACTGCCTGAGAAGTTCCTCCCGCTTTTCCCCGCGGGCATCCTCGTCCTCAATGCGTTCCGCCTCCCTGAATAGATACTCCTGCTGCACCTCATCAAACATCTCCACAGGCAGGGCGGAGGTCTCTATGTCAAAAACGATCGCGGACATGGGTTTAGACTTTGATCATTGGTGATGAAATCCTTCAAGATTGCTCTGACAAAAAAACAACCCGGCATTCTCTAGGGATGCCGGGTTTGTTTTGATGCCTTTGAAGAAAGATCACGTTGCCGTGTTACTTCTTCTTCTTAGCTGCTGCCTTTTTCTTGGGAGCCGCCTTCTTCTTGGCTGGAGCCTTCTTGGCTACGGCTTTCTTAGGAGCTGCCTTTTTCTTTGCAGGAGCTTTCTTGGCTGCGGCCTTCTTAGGAGCTGCTTTCTTTTTAGCAGGAGCCTTTTTCTTTGCCGGAGCCTTCTTGGCTGCGGCCTTCTTAGGAGCTGCCTTCTTCTTGGCGGGAGCCTTCTTGGCTACAGCCTTCTTCTTAGGAGCCGCCTTCTTGGCCGGAGCTTTCTTTGCTGCTTTTTTCTTTGCTGCCACTCTCGAATTCACCTCCGTTCTGTTCAGGGTAAAATGTGGCAAACAACACGCTTACGTTACGTCAGGCTAAATCGTGCGAGTTTGTAAACGCATTCTCGGTTGATGACCAGTACTTTGTTACATGAATGTCGCTTTCGAAAACGAACTTCATCGGCATTCATGGTTCAGCAACGACTTCTCCACCCACCGTCACATGAAGATTTCCCATGTGTCTGCGTTCTCTTCCTACCACTCCGGGATCACCCGCAAAATTCCATCCTCCATCCACTTCAAAAAGAAGCACCGCATCCGATGCAACATCGTTCGTCCTTGCTCCCGACAGGAACGTGTTGAAGGCGTAGCTGCATCGATTGATCTTCAATGCACCCGGACATTGAAAGAGACTTCCCGACCATTCGTCCGACTTGTTCAATTCATCCGTCGTCGCGAGCACCGCCGAACACCACTGTCCTTCTTCCGGAAAACGTCCTCCATTCCTTGAGGCATAGATCATCAACGCCGAATGAAGCGACAACAGGTTCTGCGAACAGATCTCGCGCTGACCGTTCGCACGCTTGAGTGCGATGAGGGGAAACTGTGTGCTGATGCCAAACCCAACCAGTGACAGAAAGGAGAAGCCAATTCCCCAGACCGCTGCGGACGTCCCGCCCCGACGATAGTTTCCACCCGTCACCTTTCGAAAGCCTACGATGCCACAGATCAAACCCACCACACCACAGAAGGCCATGGCGATGGAGAGAGGCACTCCAATTCCCCGCTGATAGAGACCCATCTCAATCAGCACCATGCCACCCGCGAAGAGCAGCATCCCTAAAAACGAAAGCACTACTGAAATCAGGATGCTCGGATGGATCAGATTGCCAAAAGGGTTGGGATTCATGGATGGGCGGACGCCTTGCCAGTCACGAGGATCTCAGTTGTTCCAGTTTGTCCATCGCCGCTCCTGAATCAATCGTCTTTTCTGCAAGGTCCCATCCCTCGGTGATGGACGGGGCCTTCTCGGAGACAAAAAGCGCCGCTCCAGCGTTCAACAGGACCGCATCCCGCCGGGGCCCCTTTTCCCTGCCACCAAGGATCGACAGGACGATCTCCTCGCTGGACTCGCCCTCACCCACCTGCAGGTCCCGGATGCTGGCCGGCTGCATCGGAAAATCCCGCTCGGACAAGGTGGATACATTGAAGCCACGATCCTGATAGAATTCAGCAACCGTGGTCTCGCCGAGGGTCGACAATTCATCAAGGCAGGCATCGCCGACCTTTCCGCAGACCACCATGGCCCTTCGGAGGCCGATGCTCTGGAGGACCTTGGCCAGGGGCTCACAAAGCTCCGGTCTTGCGACACCCAAAAGCTGGGTGTCGGGTCTCGCCGGATTCAGGAGGGGGCCAAGAAAATTGAAGATGGTACGGCTACCTCTTTCCGCACAGATCCTACGAGCCGGAGCGATGTGCTTGAAGGCAGGGTGGTAATGGGGCGCGAAGAGGAAGGCGAAACCTTTTTCCTCAAGGGTCCGCGCGGCTTCCTCGGGAGTCAGCGTGACCGGTATGCCCAGCTTCTCGAGGACATCGGCGCTTCCGCTCTTGGAGGTGATGGCCCGGTTGCCATGCTTGGTCACCTTTACTCCAGCCCCAGCACACAACAGGGCAACGGTTGTCGAGATGTTGAAGGTGTTCAGCTTGTCACCTCCCGTTCCGCAGGTGTCCAGCAACACTCCTTTCCGAAGGGTTTCTGAGAGCGGGGGCTGCACGCTCATTCCCCTAAGGATGGAGGCAAAATGGGCGATCTCCTCCGGGGACTCTCCCCTGCGCGTCAGGGCGATGAGGAAGTCCGCCTTCTTCTCGGGTGCGACATCGGCCGAGGTCAGGGCCTCAACCACTTCTCCCACCTGCTCCACATCAAGGGACCGTCCTCCCTCGACCATCTCGATGAATTTCTCTAGCACGGGCTCAGCCTACGAACCAACCCTTCTTCGAGAAAGGGGATTCTGCGTCAGGCGAGGATACAAAAAAAAGCGACGGATCCGGCAGGATCCATCGCCTTGAAAATGTCGGTCGACCTTGGACCTATGCGCTCTTGGCGCGGGTGTCCTTGGCCTTGACGAAGAGAGCCTTCTTACCGATGCGGTCACGCAGGTAGGTCAGCTTCGCACGGCGCACCTGTCCCTTGCGGTCCACCTCAACCTTTTCGATGCGAGGGGAGTGAACAGGGAAGACACGCTCGACACCTTCGCCATAGCTGATGCGGCGGACCGTGAAGGTCTCATTCAACCCACGGCCGCGACGGCCGATCACGACTCCACCGAAGACCTGGATGCGCTCCTTGTTGCCTTCGACAACCTTGGTGTGGACCTTTACCGAATCCCCAACGGAAAAATCCAAAGGCTCGGCGCGGTACTGTTCCGATTCGATCTTGTCCAGAATTGCCTGGCTCATGGTCTTAGTCTTTCTTCTGATTGTGTCCCGGGCCTTCATCAGCCCCGGACGGGTTGTTCAACAAATCCGGTCGCACCACCCTGGTGCGCTTCAACGCCATTTCCCGGCGCCATTCCTCAATCCTCGCATGGTTGCCGGACATCAAGACATCCGGAACCTTCATTCCACGAAACTCGGCCGGTCTCGTGTAGTGTGGATACTCCAGCGTTCCATTGCTGAAGGACTCATCCACGGCACTCTCATCATCACCCAGAACCCCGGGTATCAGACGCACAATGGCATCAATCATGACCATTGAGGCCAGCGCTCCGTTCGTGAGAACGAAATCCCCGATGGAAAACTCGGCATCCACCAGTGCTTCTCTCACCCGCTCATCCACACCTTCATAGCTTCCGCAAATGAAGAGCAGATGCTCATCCTGAGCAAGACCTCGGGCATCCGTCTGCTCAAACCGACGTCCCGAGGGTGTCGTCAAAATCACTTTCGTCGCCTCACTGGAGAGCGACTCCACCGCCTCGAACAGGGGCTCCGGTTTCAGGAGCATCCCGGGACCACCCCCGAAGGGCCGATCGTCCACCGTGCGGTGCTTGTCGTGCGTGAAGTCACGCAACTGGTGGATCTTCAGATCCACCTGACCCCTGTCCCTCGCACGTTGGATGATGCTTTCATCCAGCGGCCCGGCGAACATGCCGGGAAAAAGGGTCAGAATGTCGATCTTCATGGCCGGCTATTTCCAGCCATCCACCCTTACTGGGCCGCAGCTTCCTGCTCGACCGGCTCGCGTTCCTCGACAATCTCGACGGAACAACGCTTGCCAGCCTTCGCTCCCGCCGCAATCACCAGTGAACGGATGGCACTGATCGTGGCTCCCTTGCGTCCGACAATCTTGCCGATGTCCGCCTGGGCCAGCTTCAGCTGGTAAAGGGTCTCACCGTTGCGATCCGTCTCGCTGACCTGAACCTCTTCGGGCTCATCAACGAGGTTTTTCACCACGTATTCCAAAAAATCCTGCATAAACGCCCTGCAGCTTTATTCAACAGTCTCTGCCTGGGCAGCCTTCGCGGCCTTGCGGGCCTTGCGAACGAAGCTGGCGACCGTCTCACTGGGTTGGGCGCCCTGGCTCAGCCAGTATTCGGCACGCTCCAGGTTGAGGTC
>CAZKNW010000220.1:0-6981 GCA_964554035.1 uncultured Verrucomicrobiota bacterium | reverse complement strand
CATCTTCACTTTGCCTCCCTCTGGTAAATAGACGACGGCCAGGTTCATTGCCTGACTCGCGCCGCAACGGAAGTGGTTCACCCCTTCTGGATTGGGTGACTTGATGAGGTCCTGGGCTGCCTTCAGCCAGCCTGTTTGACTGTAGATCTTCTTCAAATGCTTCATCTGGCTCCCTCCTGGCTGTTCGAGGGCCTCAACCCAAGGAATGTTGGCGCCTAGAACAGACTCCCGGGCCGGTGTCCACATTTGCCAAAGATTGTGATTTCCATAAATATGCCCACAAGCTCCGCTCAATACGGCCCACCAAGCCTGTCTTCTTACATCTGTATCGTTAAAGCTTCCATTTTGTTTGTTCCAAGCGATTGGATGATCTTCTAGACTGCTTCCGCCGTCCAAAACGGGTTTTTTAGCTGTCCTGGCGAGGTCGGCTGCAATCAGATCATAATTGGTGATGGCCCGTCTTCTCTGTCCGGAGTGAACCATGTTCAGGTCCAACCAATCGTTCTCGTGAAACCACCGAGAAGATGAGTCACCGGCCATTGGGAAGAAGGTCATGAGATTACGCCCTCGATGCCCTTTTCGAAGTCCTTCTGCCATGGCTTGGATAACGGCGTGATGTTCCGGGTTTTCTGGATTCCGATCGCCTCCGAGGATCCAAATGACCTTCCTGCCCTCATAGCGACTGCCTAGAAACTCCCCGAACCCCCTGGCGTTGTTCTCATTGAAGATCTCCGGGCCCATTCCCCATCTGCGGTTCCACTTGTCACCCCAGGCAGGCACCAAACCGAGATGCAGCCCCTGAGCCTCGGCGTAGTCCAGGAGTTCGTCCAATCTTCGAAAATAGCGGCGGTCCGGTTGGGATGGATCATTGTCCCTGAGTGGAAGGAGTCCCTCCGCATTCGGTGCGTTGAGCCCGTTCAGTTCGGGAATGATGGCAACGTGGACCACATTGAACCCTGCTCGGGCTCTGTGCTTGAGGTAGGTCTCGGCTTCCGCCTTGGAGAGACGGTGAAGAAGCTCCCACGCCGTATCAGCGAGGTAAAAGAAGGGTTTGTCCTCCTCCACCAGGAATCTTCCGGATTCATCCACCTTGAGTCCTCCTGATGCCACTCCCAATGAAAAGAGTAGAAATAACAGGATGGAGGTTGCGAGTTTTGCGACTGGAGGCTTCATTTTCACGATGTCAAACTGTTTGGCTGCTTCAGGATCCTGATTTTTGAATTGAGGAACGACGTGGGGTCCTTAAGGGAGCAACTCGTCAAGCTTTTGGAAGAATGCGGCCAAAAATCAATCTTTTGACCCTGTTATGAGCCACGAAACCCGTATCGAGAAAGATTCCATGGGAGAGATGAGGGTGCCCTCCTCAGCGTATTATGGAGCCCAAACAGCAAGGGCTGTTGAGAACTTTCCCATCAGCAGACTCAGGTTTCCCAGGCCCTTCATTCGCGCTCTTGGGTTGGTCAAGAAGTACGCTGCGGTATCGAACCACGCGCTCGGGATGCTGGATCAGCCAAGATCCGAGGCCATTCAGACTGCCGCGCAGGAGATGATTGAGGGAAAATGGGATCACCAGTTCGTGGTCGACGTCTTTCAGACGGGTTCCGGGACGTCGACCAACATGAACGCGAACGAGGTCGTCGCCAACAGGGCCTCTGAGATCATGGGAGGTCAGTTGGCCGATGGCTCGATTCACCCCAATGACCATGTAAACCTGGGCCAATCGTCTAATGATGTGATTCCAACGGCCATTCACATTTCCGTCCTGGAAGGGGGGGAAAAGGGGCTGATTCCTGCCTTGATGGGGCTTCAGGAAGCCCTTCTGGACAAGGTGGGGGAGTTTCAAGAGGTGATCAAGATTGGGAGGACCCACCTGCAGGATGCGACGCCCATCCGTCTCGGTCAGGAGTTTGGAGGGTATGCCAGCCAGGTTGAGCATGGAATCGAGAGGCTGCATTCCATCAAGAGAAACCTGGGTGAACTTGCCTTGGGCGGGACCGCGGTGGGAACCGGTATCAACACTCATCCGGAATTTGCGTCCAGAACGATTGGTTCCATTGCAGATGAAACGGGTTTGAAGCTCAGGGAAGCGTCCAACCACTTCGAGGCACAGGGCGCGAGGGATGCCTGCGTTGAGGCATCGGGCCTGCTCAAGACGGTGGCCATCAGCCTCATCAAGATCGCCAATGACATAAGGCTTCTTGGAAGCGGTCCGAGGTGCGAAATGGGGGAGTTGATACTGGAGGCGACTCAGCCCGGTTCCTCCATCATGCCGGGCAAGGTGAATCCCGTCATGTGCGAGATGATGATCATGGTGGGGACCCAGGTCATTGGTAATGATGCGGCCATTTCCCATGCCGGTGGTTTCGGTCAGTTTGAGCTGAACGCCATGTTGCCGGTCATTGCGCACAATCTCTTGGAATCGGTTGAGATTTTAACCTCAGGATCGCGTGTGTTTTCGGAGCGGTGCGTCGAGGGATTGCAGGCGGACCGGACGCGGGCTTCAAGCATGGTTGAACAATCGCTCGCCATGGCGACGGTCCTTGCCCCCGTAATTGGGTATGATCGGGCAGCGGATATCGCGAAGCGGGCGCATGCCTCGGGCCGCACGGTCAGGGAGGTCGCTCTTGAACACTCCGGCCTGAGCGTAGCACAGCTGAACGATCTTCTTGAGCCCGGTTCGCAAACGAGACCCAAAGGATAATAAATTAACTCCTAAGCTGGCTGCTACTCGCCGCTGCAGATGACGGCCTTCTTGAGCGGTCTCCGATCCCGGTCAATCGCGAGCGCGAAGAGACAATGGGAGGCTCAGGCTGAAAGCGGGGAGTGGGTGTCCCCTGAGTCGGCCGAGACTGCATGGAGGCGGGTTTGCAGGCCAACTTCTTCACCTTGAATCACCAGTGCGCGAACGGGGACTCAAACTGAGGACGAGATGATTGGAGAGCCGGAAGGCAAGGCCGGGTAGAGGGGCTTTGCGGATGCAGGACCAGTCCTTTTGATTCAGGTGACCCCGTGTTGCTCGCGGCTCCGCTTGTCGATGGTCTAGAGCTCCTGGTAGGCTAAGTAATTAACTCACATGAAACAGGGGGGCAGACGGCAGGGTGAGGCTGTTGCGTTAATCCTTTCCCAGTTTCGTATCTTGGAAACGCGGGTGCCATCCCCAAACGGATCGTGGCCTGGATCAGAGATATCAAAGCGGGTTCTCGTGAGTCCTCTTGGGCATCAACCTTGGAAACCTCGACGCTCAGAGTACGAGGCGGAAGTGTGATTCGCTTCGGCTGGATCGAGGGTCCGCCCGGCTCCTCGCGAACCGTTGGCCTCCACTTCTTGGGAAGAGCGATCTCGATCTCACTGGTTACTTCCTACACGCCAGCGAAAGACCTCAAGATGACAAGACTACCGGCCGCAAGGCCAACCTTACGCTCCTTGGTCCTCGGTCGCTGGTTGGTCCACTGACATCGGCGCTGTGCTGAAACCTTCTGCCTCCGGGTTAATGGCATCACGTGTTGGGTGGGGGACATCGTGAAGACTGATTTGGGAGACAGTTAATACGTTACCATCTAGCCGTTTGCCCGGATCGGGTTCGGGTTGACCTCTCCCGGTGAAGCCTTGGCGATACCGACCGAGTGACTCACCTGAAGAACCTAGAGGGACTTCCAGGCGGGGTATCTTGGGTCATGGAGCCGGGTGGGGCGTCAAAACCCTTGAAAATACTGGTTAAAAACACTCTCAAGGCTTCGTTCAATCGTGTCGATACAGTGGCGGAACCTGTTGAAAATCAGATAGATGAGACTTGACCGAGTAGGGTGGTTTCACTAATAAGCTGTTCCATGTGACGGGCACGTGGGAGACGGGCCCGACCAATCAACCAGTGATTTCACGTATGAAACACAAAAAATTTTTGGGCGCGATAGCTGTCGCTATGTCTTTCGCGCTTGCTTCCTCTAACGTCATTGCCAACCCCAACGGAGGTGTTGTGGTCGGTGGTGACAGCGTCGCCACCATCACGGGACAGGGCTCCTCTGTGGTCACCATCAACCAGTCTGCGCAGAATGCTGTCATCAATTGGCAGGACTTCTCGATCGGCTTGGGCGAGTTGACCCAGTTCATACAGCCAGGTGCGAATGCCGCTGCACTGAACCGGGTCATGTCGGGTAATCCGTCACAGCTGCTCGGTACCCTCCAGGCCAATGGACAGGTGTACCTGATCAACCCGAACGGAATCTTCGTGGGCCCTGGCGGCCAGATCGATACCGCCTCCTTTGTCGCCTCCACCCTTGACGTCGCCGATGATGCCTTCCTCTCCCAGGGCACTTTGACCTTCGAGGGTAGCAGCAAGGGCGTGGTTGAGAATCTTGGAACGATCAGTGCCTTGGGCGGTGACGTCTTTCTCTTCGGTCATCAGGTGAAAAATTCTGGAACCATCTCGGCTCCGGACGGAACCGTCGGCCTCGCGGCTGGAACCCGTATTGAGCTTCGTCAGGTCGGCAACGAAAGAATCGGTGTCATTCTCGGTGAATCCGACGACACCACCGAGGTCGGTGTCGACAATCAGGGAGTCGTCGAGGCTGCCTCGGCTGAGATCAAGGCCGCCGGTGGAAATATTTATGCCGTGGCCATCAATAACGGTGGTGAGGTCCGCACCCAGCCCAAGCTCGTTTGGGAAGGTGGCAAGATGGTCATCAAGTCTGAAGGCGGCACGGTGATCAACTCAGGTTCCCTCATCGCCTCCAATGAGGATGGCGAGGGTGGCAGCATCACCGTCACAGGAAAAAATGTTGGAATCGAGGATGGCTCGGTCATCGATGCTTCCGGTTCAGCCGGCGGTGGTGAGATCAATATTGGGGGTGGCTTCCAGGGAGCGGATGCTGGCATCCCGAATGCAGAGGCAACCTTCGTTGGAGCGGATGCCACTTTGAAGGCGGATGCCACGGTGGACGGCGACGGTGGTGAGGTTGTCGTCTGGGCGGACGGCGTGACACGCTTCGGAGGTTTCATCTCGGCAAAGGGTGCTGGTAGCGGTACCGGTGGTAGCGCTGAGGTATCCGGAAAAAATTATCTTCTCTATCTTGGCTTGGCTGACCTGACGGCTCCTGATGGCAGCTTCGGTTCCCTGCTTCTCGATCCCAAGAATATCACGGTCGTGACCGGAAGTGCCGGTTCCATCGCGAACGTGAGTGTGTTCAGCCTTCCGTCGGGTGGCTCTTCCAGCCAGTCCATTGGTGAAACTGAGATCAACAACCAGCTTGCTTTGGGTAACGTCGAACTTCGCGCCAACAACGATGTGGGTTTCAACCCCGGGGTGAGCATCAATGGTTCGGCAAGCGACAGTAACTTTTCGGTTAACGCCGGACGCTCCATCACCATCGGAGCCGGAACTTCCATCACCATCGGCGGCGCAGTCAGCATGACGGCCAACACGACCGGTGGTGGTGTGATCGCCGCCCACCGTGACCTCGGGGTCGCCGTCTTTACCATGGGGGATGGATCTTCCATTTCCTCAGGCAACCTCGCTGGAGCCACTTCCAAAGAAATGCAGATCCGCATCGATATCGGACCAAACACCACCGAAGCCTCGGGTGACATCACGGTGGAAAGTATTTCTGCCCTTAATGGTGGGAACGTCCTGATCGAGCACATTGGCCCATCGGGTAGTGTGGTGGAGGCCAGTGCGGACAATGCCATTTCAGGTGCAGGGGTTGGTATCCGCGTGACAGCCGGTGCCTCATCAATCGGGACAGCCGCCAACGCCATCAACGTCACGGCCGCCAATCTTGAAGCCACGGCTGGATCAGCTGGAACTCATATGGATGTCACAGGTGACACCATCATTGGCGGAGCCACAGCCCTCATTACCGGTATCAACTCTGTGAATGGAACGGTTAACTTGAATGGAACCGGCAACATGCAGGTGACGGAAGATTCTTCCGCAGGTAACGGGACGTTTAACCTCACCCTCTCGACGGCTGCATCCACTCTCGACAACGACGCCATGATCTCCGGTTCAACCGCGGTCAACCTCCTCGCTCCCAAGATGGACCTGACTGGAGGAACGGTGAATGCAGGTGCTGGCGGAACGGTGACACTGAATTCGCCCATTGCCGGTGATGCCATTGATCTTGGATCCGCCACGGATGCGGCTGGATCTACCCTGGAACTTTCGGCTGCGGAACTGAATACCGTCACGGCCAACATTCTCCGGATCGGCGACACGACGGACGCCGGTTCCATCACCCTTTCTGCTGGTGCCATCTCTCCGGCGATGGTGACCGCTCTCACGCTTCGCACTTCTAGCGGTAACGATATCAACCAGACCGGAGGTACACTTACGATTGCCAACCTCAAACTTGAGAGCGGGGGGGCAGGGACCATCACTCTGACCGGTATGAACGATGTTGATAATCTGGCCGTCTCTGCTGGGACTGGAGCGGTGTCCTTCACGGATATCGATGACCTGACAGTCAACACTGTGGACGGAACCGCCGGCATCAGCACCATGGGAGCCCTTACTCTCACGGCAGCAAACGGCATCACGCTGACCGCGGGCGTTTCATCGGATGGGATGACCACCCTCAACGCTGACAGCAACAATGATGGCACTGGAGACCTCACGGTGGCTACCGGACAAACGCTGAATACGGGAGACAATGCGCTGAGCATCAATGCGAACGACCTCACCCTCGCAGGAACGGGTGCCATCAACTCAGGGACTGCGGTCACCACCATTCGCGTCTCGGATGACGGAGCCATCGGAATCGGAAGCTCTACCCAGAACATGACCATCTCTGGAGACGAACTTGATAACGTGACGGCGAGTGGCCTGACCATCGAGACCGATGGTGCTGCAGTTATTGACAATATCTCGGCTGCGCAAAGCCTCACTGCTGGAACGGTTACTGTCACCGGTGACGACAACACGGGAGTCAGTTCTGCGACCATCTCGGGAACGGCCTCCACATTTGTCGGACTGGTTGTCAACTCCGT
>CAZKNW010000219.1:0-7033 GCA_964554035.1 uncultured Verrucomicrobiota bacterium | reverse complement strand
CATTTCAACACCAGAACCGCCCCTTGTACAACCCTGAATGTCGATTGGCCCTAGATCACTGATTTTGTGGCTGAGCCTGTCGGGATTCAGGATGCGCACCGCCAGTTTCTCGCCGCATTGGCAGGGGGTGCAGACGAGGCGGAAGTCCAGTTCCCTGCCTTTGATGTCGCGGACGAAGCCTTCATCTTCAGGAGCAAAGGTCGCCACCGGATCCAACCCGCTGAAGGACTTCACCACGCGGATCATCCTGATGCCGAAATCCTTCGGTACATCAGCACAATCGTGGAGGATCCCATCGATTCGCAGTCGGATCCTGCAGCCACGGCTGTAGGGTTCGACGTGGATGTCGGTGGCGTTGGCCTCGACCGCGTCCTCAAGCAGGGCTGAAACGTATTTTTCGGCGTCGGTGATCCGCTCGGAATCATCGAATCTTGTTTCATCGATCTTTGCGTTGAGGGTGGGTGCCAACGAACGATTGATGGCTTCAAGCCAGGAGTAGGTTGGGGTCTTTTCCGTCATGACATGGATCCTTGAAGATTGGAGGAAAGTGAAGGGCGGAGCGTTCAAAGATATCCCGGGGGACGTTTCTGTCCATGCCTGGGTTGTACGGAATCCCTATCTATACATCCGAAATCAGACCTGCTAGCCTCTTCCCGTTATGCCGATCGACGAGATTTTGCTGCAAGCTGAAGAGAAGATGACCAATGCCGAGGAGGCTGTTGTCCGGGAGTTCGCCACCGTGCGGACCGGCAAGGCATCGGGTGCCCTGGTTGAGAACATCATGGTCGAGGCCTACGGTTCCCAGATGAAGCTCAGGGATGTCGCGGGTATCACCACGCCGGAGTCGAGGACCATCGCGATCCAGCCCTATGACATTTCCACCATTCAGTCCATCGAGAAGGCCATCATGGGTTCCAGCCTGGGAATCACGCCGACCAATGACGGAAAACTGATCCGCCTGTTCATGCCCGAGATGTCCGAGGAACGACGTCAGGACCTGGTGAAGGTCATCAAGGGACAGGCCGAAGATGGCAGGGTGTCCGTCAGGCATGCCCGCCGTGACGCACTGGATCATCTCAAGCAGGAGAAGAAGGACGGCACCTCGGAGGACGAGGTCTCGCATGCGGAGAAGGAGGTCCAGAAGCTGACCGACAAGTTCGTCGCCAAGATCGATGAGCACCTTGCGAAGAAGGAGAAGGAGATCATGACCGTTTAGATGCTTCCTCCAGAAGATTTCGAGCCCGGTTGCCGAAAGGTGGCCGGGCCCTTTTTTTTGAAGCACCCCAAGACCCCGTAAGACCTGAATGCCCTGGGGCCCTCGATCCTATGCGGTGGGTGATTAGGTATTCGGGTGTCGGGGTATTCCCTAAAACTGCCCTTCACTGAGACTCCATCCGCCATCCACGTAGAGGACCTGACCGGTGACGAAGCGGGACTGGTCTGAGAGAAGGAATACAGTTGCTGCATCAAGGTCGGTTGGGTGGCCGATCCTTCCGCCATCCAGCGGTTGCTTGGTCTTGATGAACCTCATGATGTCCGGGTTGGACTGAGCCCTTTCGGACATGGGTGTCTCCACAAGGGCAGGGGCCACCACATTGCAGCGGATATTCTCCTCTGCATAGTGTGCTGCCGTGGTGCGGCTCAGACCAATGATGGCTGCCTTGCTGGTGGCGTAGGCATGAGTGGAGAAGTAGCGGGGCGACGGAGACTGGCCCAGGACGGATCCCATGTTGAGGATGGCCCCGGGACGATCCAACTCGAGCAGCTTTCGCACGGCGGCGCGGTTGGAGTAGAAGACGGAGGTCAGGTTCAGGTCGAGGGTGTATTCCCAGCCATCGTCGGTCAGTTCATGGAGCGGGCCATCACCCATGCCGCGTCCACTGCCTCCCGCCACGTGGTAGAGGCCGTCGAATCCCCCGAATTCGTGGAGGGCGCACTCGATGGCATCAGCGGCCGTTTCCGGTTCGGTGGCATCCCCCTCGAAACCACAGGCAACCTCGTCCGTGAGCTCCTCGATGGCCGCCTCGATCTTTTCAGGAGTCCTGCCTACGAGCACGAGTCGGGCACCCTCTTCGGAAAGGGCACGGGCGGCAGACAGGCCGAGGCCGGTCGTGCCGCCCATGATGACAATCGTCTTGCCGACTAGGGCGCGCATGTTTCTAGAGGAGGCCGAGCTTCTTGAATCGGCTCTTCACGTGCTTGAAATGGAAATCGAGGCTGCAGAGCTTCCGCAGTTCGGACTCGGAGATGTTCTTGGTGACTTCGTCGTCGGTCAGTAGCTGCTCGAGGAAATCGGCGTCATCCCGGCCTTGATGCTTGGTTTCCCAAGTCTTCATGGCATTGCGCTGAACGAGGGAATAGGCGTCTTCCCGAGTCAGGCCCTTGCGGACAAGGGCGAGCAACACGGTCTGCGAATTCCACATGCCGAGTGACATGCCGAGGTTCTTCGCCATGTTCTTGGGATAGACGATCAGTCCCTTGGTCAGGTCGGTCAGCTTGTAGAGCATGTAGTCCAGCAGGGTGCAGGAGTCTGGGAAGATGACGCGTTCGACAGAGCTGTGGGAGATGTCACGTTCATGCCATAGGGCAATGTCCTCCATGGCGGCAACCGCGTTGCCACGGATGACGCGGGCCAGACCGGTGAGTCGCTCGCCGGTGATCGGGTTGCGCTTGTGCGGCATCGCACTGGATCCCTTTTGGCCCTTTGCAAAGAATTCCTCCGCCTCAAGTACTTCGGTCCGTTGGAGATGTCGGAATTCAGTGGCCCAGCGCTCGATCGATGCGGCGATCAGGGCGAGCGTCGTGATGAACTCGGCATGGATGTCACGCTGCACGACCTGGGTCGCAATGGTAGCCGGGGTAAGGCCCAGCTTTCTGCAGACGTAGGCCTCGATCTTGGGTGCAAGATGGGAGCTGGTGCCCACGGCTCCGCTGAGTTTTCCAACGGCACAACGCTTGCGGGTTTGCTCGAGGCGCTCGAGGCCGCGGCCGAATTCGTCATACATCAGCGCCATTTTCATTCCGAAGGTGGTGGGCTCGGCGTGAATGCCATGGCTGCGACCAATCATGGGCGTCATCATGTGCTTCTTTGCCTTGCGGGCAATGACCTTGCGCAGTTCCTTCAGGTCCTTGATGAGAATATCCGCGCTCTCGACCATGCGGACGCCAAAGGCCGTGTCCAGGATATCGCTGCTGGTCAGACCATAGTGCAGCCAGCGGCAGGCAGGTTGGCCGATGTTTTCGGAGACGTTCGTGGTGAAGGCAATGACGTCGTGGTTGAGTGTCTTTTCCAGTTCGCGGCAGCGGTCGAGGCTGAACGCCGCCTTCTTCTTCATCTGGGTGAGGTCCTTCTTGGGGACAAGTCCCTGCTCGCATAGCGCCTCGGCTGCCAGTAGTTCGATCTCCAGCCAGATCTCCAGTTTCCTCTGCTCAGTCCAGATGTCCCGCATCTGTGGTCTTGAATAACGTGCAATCATCGGCCCGGAGAGTAGGGGGGCTGGGCGGGATTGAAAATCGGAGATTTGAATTTTCAGGAATCTTATCGAACCGCCTTGTAGGCCTCGGCGTAACGCTTCCCGAATTCAATCAGGGATGGCGTGTCGAAATGAACGTTGTCGGACTTGCACTGGAGGCCGTCGGATTTGACGAAGGCCACCTTCGGGTCCCGGATGGCCACCTTCCGCTGGGCAAAATCCACGACCATGCGATCCTCATTCCAGGGTCTTTGGGAAAACTGTCCAAGCTGGCCTATGATGAAGGGAAGTTCCGAGGCCTTCAGTTCAGTCCGAAAGCGCTGAATAAGCTGGGTCAACTCTTCTTCATGCTTGGCTGAGCGAGCGGGATTGCTGTCGCTCTCGCCCTGATGCCAGAGAATTCCCTCGAGCTTGCCCGACTTGAGTGCCGTGCGGATCCGCTTGATGGCGTCGTCATAGGGATGGGACTTCGTCTGTCCATGGTATCCACCTGGTTTCCATGTGGATATGGAGGATCCGCCACATGCCGTGGGAATGAGGCCGATCTTCATGTCGGGATTCTCCTTTACGAGTTCCTTCGCAAAGGACATGCCCAATCCGACGCCAGCCACCGACTTGTCATAGTGGATCGGGTGAACGGCTGGAACCCATTTCCCTTCCTTGTTTAGCATGAAGATGTTGGGGTGAGACTTGTTGGTTGCAGGGTCCACCATTCCTCGACCGGCCATGTTGGATTGGCCCGCCAAAACGAAGAGTCGGAGGTTCGTGGGCTCTGCGCCAATGAGGGAAAAGGTAAGGAAAAGGGAAAGGAGAGAGGCTTTCAATTTCATCGGTAAACCAAGCTTGTGCGATCCCGCGAAAAATCAAAAGTCTGAGTTCCTAACAGTCTGTTATTGCTACTGAGTCGCAATAACATATGATTTCCACGCGTTTTGAAAAGCAGACCTGCCAGTGATTTTGGTGGTTTGACCGAGGCAATCGAATCTCGGGACCATCCCGATTTCTTCAGTGAAAAGAAGGTTTGGGGTGGGATTGAGGGTTGCTGGGGCTGCCTGAGCGGTTGTTTTGATCAGAATGCCTACAGCCTCGAATGGCACGATTTCAAGGAATCGGATGAGGTTGACTGGGGGGGGAGTTTTCAACCAGGAAGTCTTGAGATCTGCATCAATCTGTCGGGGTATGGCCGCGTCGAGCATGGAGGAAAGTCCATTGATCTACAGCCGATGACCATGGGGTTTTACCTGGTTGGCGCGGATGATGGACTGAAGGCGGAAAGGCTTCCTGGAAGAGGAGATCATCGCTTCTTCACGGTTGAAATGGGACTGGATTATCTGCGTCCCATCGTGGGCAAAGGAAACGGAATCCATCCGGTTGTGGCGCGGTCCTTGAAAGAGAATTCCATTGTCAGCGGTCTTGGCGCTGTCCAGTCGATCCGACCGGAACAGCAGACCTGGATCAGGCAGTTCCATAAACCTCCCACCCCTGCCGGCGCCAAGGAGCTCTGGTTCAGGGCCAGGATCCAGGAGCTCATTGCCGAATGTCTCTACTCGGTGGAAAAGGCCCTGCCCCGTGCTTCCAATTCGGTTCATCGCTCGCGGATCGATCAGGCAATGACGATCCTTCGGAATGAAATGGAGGATCCTCCGACCCTTGAAAACCTTGGAAAGCGGGTCGGTTCCAGTCCCTTCCACCTGTCACGGATATTCAAGCGCGGGACTGGAATGACGATCGCTCGTTTCATTCGACGGGCGAGAATTGAGGCTGCGGCCGAATTGCTTCGAGCAGGGGATTGCAACGTCACAGGGGCTGCCTTGGAGGTGGGATACAGCAGCGTGAGCCATTTCAGCGTGGCTTTCTGTCAGGAAAAGGGGGTGTGTCCCGCGCTCTATGCCCGCTCCGCAGGTGAGCAACCAAACGAAAGAAATGAGCAATTCGTCGCAAGCGCGGTAAGAGGACAAAGGTCATGATCGGAACCATGAAAAAGCAGAATTCCTCAGGTGCTCGAACATGTGAATACGGAAACTGGCGAGTCGTTTCCGCATCGGACATCCCCGGGAACTGGCCGATCGAAGCACTCCCCTTGCTCAGAATCTGGCAGGGAGTCCCAACCCTTATTGTCAGGCCGGGCGAATTGGCGGAATCCCAGATGAAGTTTCCCTGCGGGCTCAAGGTGACAGCCTAGTCAGAAAAATCTTTGAGAATCACCACCTCGGTTCCTCCAGAAAAACGGCAAGGGCGCAGGAACATTCCTGCGCCCTTGTTCGTTCTGAAGGCGAAAGTGAAGGGAATCAGCCCAGCTTGATTCTCGACCGGAACTCGGCATTGCCCTTAACACCGGGAACACAATGATACAGGGTCCCGTCGAGCTCGGTAGGCTCGTCGCAATGAGCGCTGGTGATGAAGAACTCATCCAGATTCTCGCCGCCAAAGCAGACCGAGGTGATGTTCTTCACCGGAAGGTCGATCTTGTCGATCACATGTCCATCGGCTGGATCATGGTGGATGATGGCGTTTCCGTCCCAGCGCGCCGACCAGATGTGGTCGTTGGTATCGATGGTCAATCCGTCCGTGGTCCCTTCCTCATCGGGTGCCTTGTAGAAGACTGTTCGCTCGCCGATCTCGCCAGAGGCTTCATCGTATGATGCGCGGAAGATCGTGCTTGCGGTGGAATCGGTCCAGTACATGGTCTTGTGATCGGCTGTGAAGGCCATTCCATTTGAGATCTCGGTGCCTGCCCAGAGCTTGGTGATGCTTCCGTCCAGGTCGACGCGGTAGAGGCCGCCTGTCTCGTCCGAGGTGCCGATCGTTCCTGCGTAGACCCTTCCAGCCGGATCGGCGATCACATCGTTGAAGCGCACCATCGTATCATCGGTGTATTCGACTAGGACATTGAGTGACCCATCGGACTTCAGGGTTGCAAGGTCACGCTCTCGAAAGAGGAGAAGGGTCCCGTCGGCCTGAAAGGTGAAGCCCCCGACCTTCTGTCCGCCTTCCACGTGGGATTCGTCGTAAATGACCCGGTGTTCGCCGGTCTTGGGGTTCAGTTTGTGGACCTGCTTGAAGTCGATGTCTTCCCAGTAGATGCACTGGTCGTCGATGTTCCAGAGAGGGTTCTCACCGAGTTTACAGTGGACGTTTAGAAGTGGTTTTGCGTTAGCCATGATGAAAAATCCGGAGGTATTGGAACCCGTTGGAGGCAATCGGGCAAGTCAGATTGGGTGTCGATCTTGCTTCGGGACCCCGGTTCAAAACACGTCTCGCTTCATTTATCCGTGTGTTCTAGCTTTCCCAAACAAATCCAACTCATGAAACAGGATCCAATCACCGTCCAGGAATTTTACGAGAGGGAGCGCGAGGCGCTGAGTTTGGAACTCGTGGCCGGGAATGGCGGTATGGAGCGCCCCATCAGGGAGCCCACGATCAACCGCCCTGGTCTGGCTTTGGCAGGTTTCACCCGCTACTTCGCCAGCAAGCGCATCCAGGTTATCGGTAATGCGGAGACCACCTTTCTCGACAGCCTGACCCAAGAGGAGAGGGTGGACCGTTGCAACAAGCTTCTT
>CAZKNW010000218.1:0-7116 GCA_964554035.1 uncultured Verrucomicrobiota bacterium | reverse complement strand
GGACCCAGGCAATGGCGATCTTTCCGTTTCGTTCGGCAAGGACGGGTTCGGAGTCTGGAAAACCATTCATGACGAGGGTTTCATCGGTGATGCCATTGGCATTGGCAGCCGCTTTCTGGAAGGGGCCACGCCCGGTGAAGGTCGCGTAGCCCTGTGAGTTCACAAAGTCCGTGGACATGGGGATGAATCCTTCAGGATCTGGATCGAGGAGGAGATCAGGGTATTGGGGCATCCCGCTTGGTGAAGGGTACTCGAAGGTATGTTTCTCGGTGAACTCTCTCTTGAAGTTCAAGAGGGTGAGGGTGAGCTTGAAGCTGAGTTCAGCTTCGGCCTTTTCGATCCAGTTGGTTCCGGTGAAGTTGCCTACCACCTTGGTGGCGACACCTCCTCCAACGGAGGCCGAGACCTTGTCTCCGGCCTTTCCAGCGAGGTCCAGTGACGCACCAACGCCAAACTCAGGGTTCCCCTTGAAGGCAAATCCGGTCTCCGGGGAATACTCCAGTTTCGTGGTAAATCCCAATGCGGGTGTCAGTGCGACCTCCAGCTCTGCGGCTGAGTTGAACCTTTTCACGTAGGGCCCCACGACTCTCCAGGTTTCAGCGGATTTCAGAAGTGGAATCGCAGCAGCAATGTTGAGGGTCTCTGTCAGGGTGCCCTGAACTGCGAAGGCGGCCTCAACACCCCTCCAGGCAAGCCCCACCCGTGGGACATAGGCGAGGAGTCCCTTGGTTCCAACCTTGGCGGAAAGTTCCTTGCCGGCCAGCTTGAAACCGGTGATGAAGCCTCCACCGACACTTCCGGTGCCATCAGTCTTGGCCTCCAGTTCGATATTCAATTGGGTGCGCTCCAGTCCCAGTTCACCGCGCCCCAAGATGGGGATGGTCTGCCACAGGCTCCATGCAAGTGAGGGTAGGGTCTTGTCGCTGATCTGGAAACTGACCTCCTCTTCCGGAAAAAGTCCGGTTGCATTGTAGGCGGGATATTGGGCCTCCGGGGAGAATCCCAATGAGGCAATGCCAAGCAGGGTCATCCAGCGCGGAACAGGGAGGACGACGGGATCGATACCAACGGGCTCTGAGTCCTGCGAATCCGCATTCGTTGCATGGATGAGGATTCGGTTCTTGATCGGGTCAGGGGACGCTTTGAATGCATTGCCCATGTCAAAGGTGAGTTTGACCGGGGTCTCCGTGGCGGGAACGTTTCCTGCCTTAAGAAAATCAAGGTTCAATCTAGGATCGGTTGACTCAACGTAGGAGTAGGTGATGGTTCCAGGATCCTTGCCCCGCCAGTCGATGTAGATGCTGTAGGTGTTCATGACGGACACACCTTCCACGAAGATCTCCCCTGAGGATGCAATGATGCTTGTGATTACAGGCTTGTTGTTGTCCTCGACTTTGGGTGCGATGAGGGTGGCACTGACCACGATCTTCTGCCGCTTGTTCCGGGTGATCTCCTCGGAAGAGCTCGCTATATTGTTCGGATGAGCTCCGGCCGAGGGTGAACGATCCGTCGGTTGCGACGGACTGGACGTAGTAGATACCGCGGTCGGACAATCCTTCCACGGCATAGTCCCCACCCGAGGTGTAGACCAGTTGATCTCCAGAGACAAAGCCGTGGTCGTAGCCCAGGTAGACCTCACCTGCGGCATTGATTCCCAGCCCTGGTTCGAAATCTGATGAAAAGTAGTATTCCTCATCGCCAACCAGGGCCTTGGTTTCGCGGGAAATGACATCGACCGCAACGGCGATACCGACCGCAGTGTAGTTGGATTTGGTGATCGACCCCGTTCCGGAATAGATGTTGGAGCTGTCTTCGGCCACGACGAGGAAGCTGAGGTCGGTGTAATAGTAGTCGTCATCCGAACTCAGGATGTGCTCGTCGCCCGCGTCGACCTTTCCATTTCCGTTGGTGTCCAGAGCCGAAATGGTGTCGGTGACCGTCAGCTCTCCATAATACTCGGGGCGCAGGACGTGCCCGGTTCCGCTTCCAGTAGAGGTGAGGTTGATGGAGGTGGGGGATGAATCCGTGGCATCGTCCTCGCTGGTTGCCAATTTCACGGTAGAGGTCCCCGTGACGATCGCGTAGTAGGTGTCGCCCTGGGTCAGTCCTCCAATGGCAGATCCCGATGCGAAGTCGTAGTGGAGAGGCTGCCCTGAGATCAGGTTGTGGTCGTATCCAAGGTCGATCTCCTCGTCGCTGGTGTCGACGACACCCGAACTGGTGGGATCAAATCCAGGATACACACTGTGTCCGGAATCGATCGTGTCAGGCAGGGCAATCTCCAGGTAGGTTCCGTTGGTGGCATCGACATAGGTTTCCGCCAGCTGGATCGTGGCGTCATCGAGGACGATTGCGAAATACACGGTTCCGGAGGTCAGTCCGTTGATCTCGGTTCCTCCAAGGCTGTCATAGTAGACTGCCAGACCGGTGGAGAAGCCATGGTCAAATGGCAGGTAGAGGGTGTCGCTGTCGGCATCAAGGCGGGTCAGTTCCTCATCGGCTTCGTTGGTGTCGTAGACTTCCGATGGCACAAACTGGGGAACACTCGTGAAGAGAGACTCGGCGGATCCGGTAATGATGTCCTCATCCTTGGCGATGCGGATGGTGCTGCTGCCGGTGGTGACGGTTGCGGACTCGGCGATCTTTGCGGTGGTGCGGTTGTCCGTGTGTAGCCAGGTCAGGGCGAGATTGAATCCATACCCATCGGAGAGGCTGCCTTGGACGCCGATCCCGATGTTGCGGGCATCAAGCTCCGCGTAGAGAAAAACGCTGGAACCATTGACGGTGGCGCCCGGGTCAATCCTTGCCTCCGTATCGTTGACGTGGATGACCAGCATCACGGCGCCGCCAATGCCGGTGCCTGCCGTGGCATTGAAGAAGAAGAGGGTGGATCCCACGAAGTTGATCGTGTCGTTCTCTGTGAAGGCATGGATCGTGACGTCTCCGGTGGCGTCCAGCGTGGCGCCGTCATTGACGAAGGCCTTTGCCTCGCTCTCGAAGACGAAGATGTTGATCGAGGCTCCGTAGGCCTTTTCGTTTGCTGCGGAGGTGGCTTCCGCCCACGAGGTGAAGAATCCGTTTTGGATACCCAGGTTGGCGTTGATTTTCTCGGTGATGGTGGTGAGTGAGAGTTCCTGATTGACGATATACTGGATTTCGTAGGGGATGACCGCCTCGGCTTCGATGAGAACGTCGCCCACCACTGTCACGTTCGCGTCGGCTCCTATGTAGGCCTTGGCATCATTCTGGACAAAGGCTCCCGCTATTGCTGCGGCAACGCCGGTCTTGTGTTGTGTGAATTTTGCACTCGAATTGACTGCGGAAATGGCGCTGACCTCCGGGAACTCCTCGGACTTTGCGTGGATCTTGAGGTCTCCCGTCACATCCGAGGTCGCGTTGCTTCCGATCCGGGCCTCAACGTCGTTGTAGAAGAAGGCGAGGTTCAGCGATGCCGCAAGCCGGAGCTTTGCCACCTGTCCCTGAACCTGGGTGTTCTTGTTTGCCTGGCTGAGACTGCTGGTGCTGCTGAAGAGCTTGTTGAACGCGGAGGTCATCAAGCTGAGTCCCGAGCCGAAGATGCTCTGTTGGATGCCTCCGAGGATGCCGCCCGTGCCTGCTGCCGCCTGTGCCTTTGCATCGTTCTTGTCAGCCACGTAGTTGGCTTCGAGAGTCAGGTTGCCCCCGACCACGGAATCTCCGTCGAGGAGCGCATCCACATCGACGAAGCCGAGGGCGAGATTGAAGGCGAGGCCAGGGTGCCATCTCCGTTGGCAGCAGCAGAAGAACCGTTGTCATGGCTCTTGTAGGCGTAGGCGTTGAGGATCGTGCTGCCGGTGGACTCGATCGATGAATTGGAGGAGACGTTGATCTTGGAGATCAGGTTGGAGTAGGTGATGGCGATGGTGACATTGACCTTCTCGACGGTATTGCTGATGCCGAACAGGGCCTGCTGGGCGGAGACGGACATGTCACTCTCGGCAAAGGTGTCCATGTTCAGGTAACCGTCCGCCTTGATCTGGCTCCCGTTGGAAATGTCGATGTTGGCCGTGGGGGTCGAATGCCCGTAGGCGACGGCCGCGTAGTAGGTCAGGACAATCGCTTCCGCATCGGTCTGGGCATTGGCGTAGAAATCGATGTTGTCACCTTCGATCGAGGAACCGGAAACCAGCAGGTCGGCAGTGGCCTCAGATAAGGCGACTCCTGCTCCCATCGAGATACTGCCAAAAAATTCCTGGACTGCCTCGTCGTAGGCCCCCTGGGTCTCGGAGTCATCGTAGAGATCTGAGGAATCCGAGAGCACGTCGATCAGGATATTGCCGGCCTTGATGATCGAGTCCTTGATGTCGACCTTGGCGTCCGTGATCGTGATGTCCGCAGGGAAGAGGAGCACCTGGACAAAGCCACTCGTGATGTCGTCCAAGGAGCCGTTTGCGGTCAGCTCAAGATCGCCGGAGGCATATGCGTCATTGTCGGAATGTGTGTAAATTCCGGAGCTGCTCTTGATGTTCAGATTGGGCGCATAGAGCGTCAAAGACCCTGAATCACCCTCGGAAGCACCGTCGATCCGGTCAGATCGGGAGGCCACATCACGCGTGGAGATATTGGCTCCCTCTACCGTTAGTTTGATCGATTTGATTTCCAGGTTGGCTCCATCAGTCCAGATATCCTCGTAGATGTAGAGCTCAAGGAGACTGTTCTTGAAAATGCTGTCGTAGACGGACGCAAACTCCTCATCCGAGGCGCTTCCGGCGGAAAAAAGGATCTCAACCGTGTCGTAATCGGACAATACGACAGCGTCGTTGTTGTCGTCGTAGATGCTCTGGTAGGTGCCTTCACCATCGTCCCACTGAAGCTCATTGCTGGTGGCGTTGGTGCGAAGGTACAGGTAGGTCGTCGTCAGGAGATTGTCGACGGTGAAGGTGACCTTCAGGGTGTCGTCCTCATTTGATGCGCCGTCGTCACCTTCGACGACCTCCAGGGAGATGTCGGGTGAGCCTGTGACCTACAAAATTTCAGATTGAGGTTCGTTTGCGAGGCCTTCAGCCGATAGGATTTCCTCGGAATCGTGGAGCGTTTCCTCGTCGAAAAGGGATTCGAGTTCCTCGGCGGGGGAAGATGCGTAGCCGGATGGGGCTTCGAGGAGGATCGTTTCCGCTGCTTCTGGTTGAAGGGGATCGATTGGCTCGGGTGCGAGGGCCGCCATGCCATCTGCAGATAGCAAAAGCCTTGGTTCCAAGGCCTCGATTTCGAAACTGCAATGAGAGTTGGCGGACATGATTCCCAGTCTCCAGCGGAGACAGTGCCCGGAAAACCTTCTGGGCGGGAAATCTCCTAGTCCACGGTCGGCGGGGGATCAACATACTTTACAATTCGTTAACCAAATTTTGTCCTGTCTTAAAAATGTCCAAACGAAAGTGTTTAGATCGGGACTTTTCGCGTGACGGGAGGGCTGGTCGACGGCCTTGATTCAGGGGTGATGACGAGGTCTCTTGAATCCCAATTTGAATCCCATGAGCATGGGGCCTGTCATTGTTTTGGATGAGATCTTGCCGACTCAAGTCATCGCTGGTCCTTTTGGCGACACTCCTCGGAGTGTGGTTGCCGGCTGAATTGGCAATGTCCGGGGAGGTGATCGATCTCGAAATCCCTGCTGAAGCGAACGAATTATGGATCGGTTTGCCGGTCAGTTTCATCCATCAGGGAATCGGTCCGAGGACGCAGGCCGGCTGGGAGTTCTCATCCAAGGAGGGCAAGCAGTTCTTTCTGGGAAGTGGATGGAAGTCTGGAGAGAGGGATTTTCGCGGTCGATGGGGTGTCTGGTTTGTGGAGGATCGCCTTTTTGAATTTGAGACTCCTATCATTCTGGACAAGAGGAACTTACTGATTTTGAAGTTGAGTCTGGGCGATCTTGAAGAAGGAAGAAAAACTGCCTCCTTGTCCATTGTGAGGGGTGATCTTCCAGAACGTGAACCTCCTCATTTCGAACGGGTGTTGAGAGGATTGACCGTGAAGCGTCCCGAGACGATGAAGCGTTTTGTAGGGACGGATGCGACCGTCGAGATGGGTTTTCCAGTCCTGGCTTTCAGCTACGAAGGGCTCAGGCAGGCACTGAAGAAGCCCAGTCTGGAGGAGGGCAGATCCCTGTTTCTCACCAAGGTGAAGCCGTTGCTGGAGTCACGATGTGCCTCCTGCCATGGAGGACGGGATGGCAAGATCAAGGGAGGATTCAATGTGACGAGCCTGGAGGGTCTTTTGTCGGGAGGGGATTCCGGAAAACCGGCCCTTATGCCAGGGCGACCGGAAGAAAGTCTCCTTTTGGAATCGATTGATGGCAGCAATGAGGATCTGGCGATGCCACCCAAGGAGAACGACAGGCTGGCTCCCAGTGAGGTACAATCCATCCGGGACTGGATTGCTGCAGGGGCTCCATGGCCAAGGCCCGATGATGATGGGGGCTCGGAACGGCTGGCTGAGGGTCAATGGAAACCTGTGGAATCGGGTGTCCAGATCGGCACCAGCAAGGCCCTGAATGATTCATGGAACAGGCGACCCTATGATCCGGGCAAGGTCTGGGCCTTTGACAGGGAGCGCTGGATTCAATCGGATCCCAAGGGGGATGTTGATCACTGGATCAACGCGGGATTAAAGAAGATGGAGCTGAAACCGGCGAAACGCGCGGATGACGCAACCCTCTTGAAAAGACTCAGTTTCAGTCTGACCGGTCTACCTCCGGAAGCCGTGCTTCCGCGGGATAGGCTCAATGGGAAGACGGGTTGGAGCCAGAAGGTGGAACACCTCCTTTCGAGCCCGCACTATGGTGAAAGGATGGCCCAGCATTGGCTGGACGTGGTCCGGTATGCGGATTCAAACGGCTTTTCCCGCGATGCGTTCCGCTCGGATGCCCATCATTACCGCAGTTACGTGATCGAGTCCTTCAACTCGGACAAACCCTATGATCGTTTCGTTCAGGAACAGATTGCAGGCGATGAACTGGGCCTTGCGGGGCAAGAGGCGCTGGCCTTTCTCTGGATGGGGCCATGGGAGCATACCTCCATGAGTGCCGCCCGGGAAACGCGGCAGCAGTGGCTCGATGACGTGGTCAATTCGATCGGGGTC
>CAZKNW010000217.1:0-7120 GCA_964554035.1 uncultured Verrucomicrobiota bacterium | reverse complement strand
TGCCTCAGGACGGGACCGGAGAGCATCATGAAGATCCAGAAGACCGCGAGGCTGCGAAGCAGGGGAAGTGCCCAGCCCAGCCAGTCATTGCGCTTCCTTGTCTCCCGGCGATAAAGCCAGAAGGCGAGACCTGCCAGCAGCAGCCCGAGGATGACGGTGATCCAGGGGCCCCATTCGCCTGCAAATGTGAAGCGGGTCGTCATCGGGTTCTGGCGGTCACCCTACGCCTTACGTTGGCCTGGGAGGTGGAAAGCTGGATGTCGGTATCGGCCTTGCCGGGTTTGGAGAAGTGTTGCTGTAAAAGGATTTCACCAAAGAGCAGGACCAGAAGGATCCAGAAGAGCGGCTTCCAGATCTCCTGACCGAAGCGACGCTGGTGATCGATGTTCTGGTATCCGTCCACCGAGTTGATCCATTCCGCGTTGAGTTCCTCCGCGATCCCGGAGGCCTCGTCGTCTGAAAGAAGGGAAAGGTCGGATTCATCCCGGCCGGTGTTGACCACATAGTGAAGCGGCAGGTTGTCTTCATCCGTCAAGGTGTAGAGCCCGGGAAGGGAGGTGTCCGAGAATTCAGCGACCGCCTGGAGCCGCCTTGCCAGGATCGGGATGGCATGGCGTTTTCCGTCCGGTCCGATCAGCTTGGCGTTTCTTCCGATCGAGTCGGCAGGGAAGAGGGCGGAGAGGGGCTGGCCGACTTCCAGGTTTCGGGGAGGATGAACCGAGGAGGCAAGGTAGGTGACCAGTCGCTGCATCAGGGGCAGATAGAAGGGGCGAGCCGGCAGGTTGTTCCAGTCGGCGTCCGCCGAGGTGGCCACCTGGATGATGCGTCCACCTTCAAAGCGCTTCTCCACAAGGAAGGGATCTCCGCTGTCGAGGCGGGCAAGGACGGTCACGCTCTCATCATTTGCACCAGGGTCCATGCGGTACCAGACCTTGATCTGTCCATCGGTGAGATTGCCGTTCTGCGGGTTGTTGAAGAGCTCGAGGGCCTGATGGGAAAACTGGGACTGCTGGATGCGCGTGCTCTTGGATTCCTCCTGCAGGCCTCCCGCGAGCTCGACCCAGGGAGAAGGGAGCAGTCCTCCATCGAGCGTGGTGAACTGGCTGTTGTGCCAGGCGGCGTCCAGCCGGTCTCCCGGAAAGATGAGCAGGCCTCCTCCGTTGCGGACGTAGCTGACAAGTGCCTTGTGCTGGGAGTCGGACAGGGATGCGATGTTGGCCAGCACCACGGCCTTCATCCCTTCCAGCATGCCTGGCTCAAAGGCCTGCAGGGTGGTCGATGTCGGCAGCACCAGGTCGTTCAGGGTGGAGCGGGAACGCTCGTAGGGCTGGAGTGCGATCTGAAGGAAGTCCACGTCGCCATCCAGAGCGCCTGGGCCCGGGGATCCGTCCACAAGCAACACGGGTACCTTGTCCCAGACGGGCAGGCTGAGCTGGTAGCTGTTGTCCGCTGTCAGGGGATCGCTATCGGCAAACACCTCGATGAAGTGGGATCCCGGCTCGGTAAAGGTATGGGTGAAAAGCACCTGTTGCTGCTCGCCGGGCCCAAGGTCGATCTGGGCCACATCGCGCTCACGACCATCCACGCGGAAGTAGACACGCAAGGCGGGCGACGGATCTTCACCGAAGTTGCGGATGGTCGACCGGATGCGCACCGGTTGATCGATGCCGAGGACGAGGGAGGAGGCCTCGACGGATGTGACCGCGACGTTCTCGCGATGCTCCTTGCCGAGCTTCATCAGCGTCAGCTTCGGGCGGTAAGGGGCTGCCTTGAGGGCCTCGGCGAGGGCGGCCCGGGATGCTCCCTCCTTTTCCCCCCAGCTCACCTTCTGGAAGTCACTTACAAGAATCAGTTCCCGGTAGGTGTTCTGCATGTCCGACAGGATGGAGTTGCCACGCTCGATGGCTTCGGGAACGCGGGCCCGACCGTAGCCCGCCTTCAGCTCGGAGATCCGTTTCTCAATCCTTGAGCGGTCCATGGAGGGGGACTCGAGTGAGGTGTCGCCTCCACCAGCCATCAGCACGACGGCGGCGTCCGATCCCCTGGGCAGGTCGCCGATGATCTTTCCAGCCGCCTCCTGTGCCTGCCTGAAGGCCGTGTTTCCACCGCCGCCGGCATCCATGGAGTAGCTGTTGTCGATGAGGAAGACCTTGGAGGAGCGGGCCTTTCCGATCAGGGAGTCAAAGCCCTTGAGGACGGGCCTCGCCATCAGGAGCGCCAGCAGCAGGGGCAGGCAACAGCGCAGGATGAGGAGAAGGATCTGTTCGAACTGAAGCTTCTTGGTCCGTTTCTCCACCGCGTTGTCCAGCAGGTGCATCGCCCCCCACCGGATGGTCTTGTGCCGGTTGCGGTTGAAGAAGTGGATGATGATCGGGATGCTGATCGCGGAGAGGCCCCCCAGTAGCGCTATGTTGAGAAACGTCATGAGGCGCGGCGTTGACGTTTGATCATGTAGCGTGCGAGCGCCTCCGCGTAGGGCTGGTCCGTGATCATCGTGTCGAGGTCGATCCGGTGCCGGCTCAATCCGTCCGTGAGCTCCTTCTGGAACTGCTTCAGGTTTTCAAGATAGGTGGCCCGGAAGTGTGCCGGGTCGATCATGCGGAAGGTGTCCTCCTGTTCCGTGGACTCGAACTTGGCCCAGTTCTTGAAGGGAAACTCGATCTCGTGGCGGTCCATGATCTGGAATACCAGCACCTCGTGTCTCGCCACCCGGAACTGGGCCAGTGACTGGACCAGTTCCTTGGCGTTTTCGAAACAGTCCGAGATGATGATCAACAGTCCCCGTCTGCTCAGGCGGGGAATCAGGCTGTTGAGGATCGGGGCCATCCGGGTCTCTCCTCGAGGTTTCGATTTCTTGATGGCGTCAAGGAGAATGCGAAGGTGACGCACTCCAGATCGCGGCGGAACAAAGCTCCGGACCTTGGAATCAAAGGTCACCAGCCCGACGCTGTCGCGCTGCTGCAGCATCATGTAGGCAAGCGAAGCTGCGAGCCTCGACCCGTAGTGGTGCTTGCTGACGCCTTCCCCCTCGTAGCTCATCGAACCACTCTGATCGAGAATGATGGTGGCGCGAAGGTTGGTCTCCTCCTCGAACTCACGGACGTAGAAACGGTCGGTCTTTCCGAAGACCTTCCAGTCGAGTCGACGAATCTCATCGCCCTGGACGTAGGGCCGATGCTGGGCGAACTCGATGCTGAACCCCTTGTGTGGGGAGCGGTGCAGACCGGCATAGAACCCTTCCACCACCTGCCGGGCGACCATCTGCAGATTCGAGATCCGCGTGAGCTCGCCAGGGGTGATGAAGTCGGATAACCGGGACATGAACGACGCCGTTCGGGGTGGGGTCAGAAGGGCTTGGACGCCTCACCCTTCGGAGTGGCCTCCAGGATTCTGCCGATGATGTCGTCCGAGGATACGCCATCCGCCTCGGCATTGAACGTCGGTACGATGCGGTGACGGAGGACCGGGTAGGCCAATGCGGCGATGTCATCGAGCGTGACATGGTAACGTCCGTGGAGGAGTGCGCGCACCTTTCCACCCAGGACAAGCTGTTGACAGGCGCGTGGACCCGGTCCCCATGCAATCAGGTCCTTGGTGAACTTGAAGCACTTGTCGGAATCGGGACGTGAGCGCGTCACCAGGTCCAGGACGTAGTCGACCACGTGGTCGGGCACGGGAACCTTTCTTGCGATCTTCTGGCAGCGGATGACATCTTCGGCGTCGAGGGCGGCCTTGATCTCAGCAGAGTAGGAGCTGGTTGTCCTGCGGATGATCTCACGTTCCTGGTCACGGTCCGGATAGGCCACCTTCACATGGAACATGAAGCGGTCCTTCTGGGCCTCGGGCAGGGGATAGGTGCCCTCCTGCTCGACCGGGTTCTGCGTGGCGAGCACGAAGAAAGGCTCCTCGAGGGGAAAGGTCTTTCCACCCACCGTCACGGAGTGTTCCTGCATCGCCTCAAGCAAGGCCGCCTGGGTCTTGGGTGGGCTGCGGTTGATTTCATCCGCCAGGATCATCTGTGCGAAAATCGGTCCCTTCAGGAAGACGAGCTTGCGTCGTCCGGTCGCCGGGTCCTCCTGGATCACGTCGGTGCCGGTGATGTCGGCCGGCATCAGGTCCGGGGTGAACTGGACACGATGGAAGGAGAAGCTGAGTGCCTCGCTGAGGCTGCGGATCATGTAGGTCTTGGCGAGGCCGGGCACGCCTTCCAGAAGGCAGTGGCTGCGGGCGAAGATCGCGATGATCAGCTGCTCGATCACGTCCTCCTGACCCACGATGGCCTTGGCGACTTCATCCCTTACAAGCTGGGCGGATTCGGCAAGCTTGCGTGCCAGCTGGATCTCCTCGGGATCCATTTCGGATTCCACTCCGCTTCGCACCGCACTGCTGGTGGCATTGGGTGGCTTGATCGGGGGAGGGGTGGTGAAGCCCGGGGCCTTCTTCGTGCTGCTCTCCTCGTCGTCAGAGGAAAGGTCCGGTGCGTGATCGAAGTCCTCGGCATGTTCAATGTCCCCGTCGTCGTCCAGGTCCACCGGGACCTCATCTCCGTTGTCGGGAAAGAACAACATGATCGATTCCTCACAGGACGGGCAGTCGATTTCCAGGCCCGCTTCCGAGTCATCCACGGTGAGGATCTGATCGCAGGACGGGCATTTGAATTCTACATCCATGACACTTCTTAGAATTGCTGTTGGCAGGTGACGACGGGCCACCCTCGAACATTCGATGTTCCGGGGCGCAAAAGGTTTCCTTCTGAAGGCCCTTTGAGAAACCGCAGGACTATCTTTCACCCCCTTGCCAATGGTCAAGGATGCAACCACTTCTGAAATTGGCACCCTGGAATCGATTGTGGAATCAATTCATTCGTGGGGTGGGGAGCCCCATGGGGGCGAAAGGCGGGTTGGGGTTCGTGATCCCATTCACATCGGATTCCACAGATTTCGCTATATCGGGATCAGATCGACCACAGCCCGTGGTTTTCCTGAAGATGTCCGATCAGGCCGGCATCAGCCTCCGGGAAGGGATAATCCCCTAGTTGGTCGCGCGTGACCCATGCCAGTGCCTGGCAATCGATGGCCTTGGGCTCTCCCTCGACCAGTGAGCAGCGGAAGAACTTCAGGTGGATGGTCTTCCCTGGATAGGGGTGGGTGACCTCGTGAAGGCATTCATGGACTGCGCTCTCGATGCCCAGCTCTTCCCGAAGCTCCCGCACCAGGCAATCCTCGAAGGTCTCATCCGGTTCCCTCTTGCCTCCTGGAAACTCCCAGAGATTCGCGAGATGGGCATTCTGGTGCCGTTGGGTCAGCAGGAGCAGGCCATCGCGGAAGACGAGTCCTGCGGAAACATCGATGATCCTGTCCATGATTCCGGGCTCAGATCATGGAGAAGTAGTTGATGGCTCCCCAGGCGAGGCCGAGGAAGATGAAGAAGCCGGCCACGTCGGTGACCGTGGTGAGAAAGATGCTGGAGGCCAGTGCGGGATCGATCTTCAGGGCCTTCAGGCCAAAGGGAATCAGCACCCCGGCCATGCCCGCCACGATCAGGTTCAGGAACATGGCTAGCGAGGCAACCAGCCCAATCAGGGGAGCCCCCTTCCAGATATAGCCGACGAGTCCGACGATGATTCCGATGGCGATGCCGTTGGCGGCGCTCAGGATGATCTCCTTTCGAAGTGCCTTTCGCCCGTCCTCATCGGAGATCTCACCGAGGGCAAGGTCCCGGATGATGATGGTCAGTGTCTGCGCCCCGGCATTGCCCCCTTGTCCGGCGATGATCGGCAGGAAGACCGCGAGCACGGGAAGCGCCTGGATGGTGGGCTCAAAGAGGCTGACAACGGCTGCCGCGGCAAAGGCGGTGATCAGGTTGATCAGCAGCCAGGGCAGGCGATGCCGGATCGACCTGTGCCAGGGAGTCAGGGTGGTTTCCAGGCCGGAAACACCCACCATCAACTGCATGTCCTCCGTGGCCTCTTCCTGGGCAATCTCGATGATCTCGTTGGCACGCACGACGCCAACAAGCCTGCCGTCGTGTTCCACCACTGGAAGGCCCAGATAGTGGTAGTGCTCGAATTCACGGGCCAGTTCCTCCTGGTCGGCATCGACCCGGACCGAGCGGACCTCGGTGTTCATGATGGTCTCGATGAGCGTCTCGGGGTGACGGAAGACCAGGTCGCGCAGGGAGACCACGCCGCTGAGCTTCTGCTGTGAGTCCGTGACGTAAAGGTAGGCGACATCCTCCTCCTCGAAATCCTGGGAAAGTCCGCGCAGCTTCCTCTGCGCCTTCTCAACGGTCTGGTCCTTCTGGAGGTAGATGAACTGGTCGGTCATGATGCCGCCAGCCGTGTCCTCGGGATAGCTCAGCAGGTTGCTGACCTTGGCCGATTGATCCGCCTCCATGGCCGAGAGCAGGCGATCCTGCTCTTCGGGGTCCATCGAACCGATCAGGTCGGCGGCCTCGTTGGGGGGGAGTTCCTCAAGGATCTCCGAGAAACGCTGTGGGGTGAAGACCTCAACGAGGTTTTCCCTCAACTCATCCTCCACCTCCGCAATGACCTCGGCCGCCTGTTCGACAGGCATCTGCTTGAGGATCTCCTGGGCCTCCTCCACCGGCAGACGCTCGAGATCATAGGCGATGTCCGCCGGATGCTGCGAGGTGAGGACTTCCATGTCTGTTTCTTTGTGTTCCTGCATGGTGCTCAACGGTGGAAGGTTGAAGATGAGAACTGACGCAGCTTCCCGGAACTGCCGTCACGAGGGGGAAGAATAGTGCCGGAAGGAGATTTCGGCAAACCCAATGCTACGGGGAGGGTAGTCGTCCTGTCTGCATGCCCTGCGCGGATGTGGGTATCCGCCGCTCCCAAGGATCGAACCTAGGCTGGTTACGCCTCACCCTTCGACCGAACCTTCGTCACGGCCATGCCGACCAGGAAGATGGTCAGGGTGCCGAAGACGGTCTTGAGCAATCCATTGAGCGGGTAGCGGATGAGGTCCGGCATCCATGAGGCATTGGCGGAACCCATCCAGAAGATGGCGATGACGCCTACCGTGACACCGATGATTGCCGCGACGTTGTCGGCCTTCCTGCAGATCATGCCGAGAAGGAACAGGCCCAGCATCGCGCC
>CAZKNW010000216.1:0-7137 GCA_964554035.1 uncultured Verrucomicrobiota bacterium | reverse complement strand
TTTTCATCTCAGAAGGGACTTGTCCGCAAACCGATTCCTGTCCCGCAGGAGCCACCCGCGATCATGAAGCCGGGTGTAAAGCTCTTCACGGATCGGGACTACACGCTGATTGAGGCCCCTTCCTTTCTGATGGGGAACCGTTTCCTGCGAACGAGCATCGAGGGGTATACGCTCGAATGTGTCGCTCCCGGTGAACTGCATGTCATGACCCTGAGCAAACCTCATGTTTCCAACCGGAAAGGGGATCTGCTGAAGATGGGATTCAGGAAGGTCGACACACCGGAGTTTCATCTCTTTCGAGGCGATTTGAATCACGTCTTCGCCTACAGCAAACGCATGGAGAGTGGCGAGAAGCTGACTTTGTCCAAACTGGCTTTTCCGGTTCTGGGAGATGGGCTGAAAATCAAGCTGCTCGCTGAAGGTAAACCCAAGGCCGGGGCCAGCAGGGAAACCAGGGAAGAGGAACAGGCCAGGATCGCGAAGATGGAGAAGATCGCCGACCACGCGCTGGTTCCGCCCACGGTGAACACCTCACCCCTTCCGGAATACGACTACGACAAGCTTGATTATGGCATGACCATAGGCATGGAGCGGACTCCGGGTGGTCGCTTGTGGGCCTGCTGGGTCGCTGGGGGTGACAGTCCGGACGCCTTCTTCGTTCTCGCTTCCAGTGATGACGACGGCAACACCTGGTCCAAGCCGCGTGTGGTCCTCGACTCCCACGATCCCAAGCTGCCTGAGAAGCGGAGTATACTGGTCGGTAATCTTTGGACCGATCCCAAGGGAAGGCTCTGGCTTTTCTTTGATCAGTCCATGGACATGTTCGACGGACGGGCCGGGGTGTGGGCAACGGTCTGTTCCAACCCGGATTCAGACGAACCCACCTGGTCCACGCCCCGTCGGATCTGGCATGGCGTCACGCTCAACAAGCCGACGGTGCTTTCCACAGGCGAATGGATGCTGCCCATCTCACTGGATCAGCGTCCGGGGTTTCGTTCCTTCCGCGGCTGCTTCAAGGAGCTGGATCCACTGCGCGGTGCCAATGTCTTCGTCTCCAGGGATGAAGGAGAGACCTGGGAGCGGCGTGGCGTTCGGACTTTCGAACAGCCGGACTGGCATGAGCACATGATCGTGGAGAAGAAGGATGGGACACTCTGGATGCTGGCCCGCACCAGACAGGGCATCACGGAGAGTCTCTCTTCGGATGGTGGAGCGAGCTGGTCTTCTCCAAGGAAGTCCGGAATCGTCCATCCTGTAGCCCGTTTCTTCATCCGTCGTCTGCAATCAGGTCGGCTCTTGTTGATCAAGCATGGCGACAGGATCGATGAGCATCAGGGGCGGGTGAAATTGAGTGCCTGGCTTTCCGATGATGACGGAGCCAGTTGGAAGGGCGGATTGATTCTGGATGATCGCAAACGGGTGTCCTATCCCGACGGACTTCAGGCTCCGGATGGGACGATCTACATCTCCTGGGACCGAAACCGCTCCACCGATGGAGAAATCCTGATGGCAAGGTTCAACGAGGAAGACGTGCTTGGCAGAGCCTTCAAGGGACCTCGCTCACGGACCAAGATGCTCATCAGCCGCCCTTTGAAGTCTGATCGCCAGAGCGGTCCGGGTGCAGGCAGGAAGAAGGAAGGACAGGACAAGAAAGCGAATGTAGACCTCCCATCGCAAGAATCTCCTCAGATCTCGGCGATTGTCAGAAAGTATTTTCCGGAAGGTTCCAAAGGGGGGCTCGCGGTATTGGTCATCAGGGACAACGCCGTCCTGCACAACAAAGGCTACGGATTGAAGAACGGAAAGGAGCCGGTCACTCCGCAGACGCGTATGGGTCTGGCCTCGATCTCCAAGCAGTTTGCCGCGATGTGCGCAGCCATGCTGATTGAGGAGGGGAAGCTTGGTCTGACGGACAAGGTGTCGAAGCACCTTCCGGATCTTGAACTGCCGGAGAAGGGAAGGGAACTGCGGGTGCAGGACCTGGTCTGGCACATCAGTGGCCTGCCCAATTTCATCCAGTCCGCGGAGAAGGACTCCATCGCCGAATACAAGAAGAAGCATGGGCTCCAGTGGTTGAACAATGAGACCCACGCCGATTGGCTGACCACGATGCCCTTGCGCCGTGCACCGGGAGAGGAATGGGAATACACCAACTCCGGCTATGTCCTTCTGGCGCGGATCATCGAGGTCATTTCCGGCAAGCCCTTCCATGAGTTTCAGCAGGAACGCATCCTCGATGTGCTGGGCATGAAGGACACCACGGACAGCCAGCGCTTCAATGGTTCCGGCAACATGGTCACGACCCTTGAGGATTACGCCAAGTGGGACCGTGCGCTGTGGGATGGATCGCTGCTCGGCACTGAGACTTCAAAGCTGCTGTTCCAACCCGGGGTTTTTGACAATGGCGAACCGGTGGCCTACGGCTTCGGTTGGAAGCTGAAGCATCGCGATGGAAAGCTGATCGAGGTGGAGCATGGGGGTGTGGGCAGTGCTCCGAACCACAGCCGCAATCTGGTCCTTCGCTACATGGAATCCAGGATCACCATTGCCATGTTTGCCCGCGAGAACCTCAAGTTCAACCGGGACCTCAAGGACGATCTGGTCCGGGAGATCCTCCGGCATGTGCGGAAGAATTGAATGATTCACCGGCAAGTCTCCTCCAGCATCGTGAATATACCCCTCCCTTTATCGTCCTGACGGTTCTGTCACGGTGATTTGGATGGATGTTCGGAGGTGGTATGAGATGGTTGGGAAAGCCCTTTTGAAAACAAAACGCCCTATGAACACCAAAACATCTCGTCGTTCCTTTTTGAAAACCGCGGCCGTTGGCGCCATCGGCATGCCGGCCATCATCCCGGCCAGTGCCCTTGGCAGGAACGGAACTGTCGCACCCAGCAACCGCGTTGTCCTGGGTGGCATCGGGGTGGGGAAGCGCGGCCAGAAGGTTTTGGATGGTTTCTTCCAGCAGAAGGACACGCAATTTGTGGCCGTGGCCGATCCGCAGAAGGAGCGGCGCGAGATCATCAAGCGCAAGGTCGACGATCACTATGGCAACAGGGATTGCGTTGTTTACGATGATATGGCCGGCATCCTTGAACGTAATGACATTGACGCCGTCCTTGTGACCACCGGGGACCGTTGGCATGCCACGGCATCCATCCATGCTGCGCGCGCGGGCAAGGATATCTATTGTGAAAAGCCCTGTGCGATGAACATCCAGGAGTGCCAGGAACTCGACGACGCCATGAAGAAGCACAAGCGTGTCTTTCAGGCGGGCACGCAAAGGCGAAGTGTTCCCAATTTTCAACTGGCCGCCGATCTGGCGCTGACGGGCAGGCTGGGACAGATGAAGGAGGTGCATGCCGGTATCCTCCAGTTGCAGGAATACCTCGAGCCCCTGCCTGCTCAACCTGAGCCGGATCAGGCCATCCTTGATTGGGACAAGTGGCTTGGGCCTGCACCGGAAATTCCCTTCAACGAAGCCTATTGCCGTGGCCGCTGGCGCAACCACAAGGGGCTCTATTCCGCCTGGCGACTACCCGAGTGGGGGTCTCACACGATTGACCTCTGTCAATGGGCTGCTGCAGCCGATGGAACCACGCCGATTGAGTTCGAGGCTGAATCCGACAGTCGCATCCATGCCAGATACGCCAATGGCATCCAACTGATCATGCGGCTTTCTTCAGCAAAAGGTGTCGGTGACTGGATCAAGGGACTCGGCACCTGTCCCGTGCGCTTTGTCGGCGATGAAGGCTGGGTGGAAGCCGGAGATCATCTTGGCATCGAATGCAGTCACCCCAGGCTCCTCAAGAACCAACCCGAGAACCAGATTCGCGGCACGGATCCGGTCCTGCACGTCCGCAACTTCCTGGACTGCGTGAAGTCCCGCGAGCAACCCGTCTGCAACTCCACCGCTGTTCGCTACGGACACATGGCCTGCTTCGCCGCCGCGATTGCCTGGAAGCTGGGGCGCAAGGTCACCTTCGATCCCAAGACGGAACGCTTCGTCAATGACGCCGAAGCCAGCCAGCTGCGCACCTACAAGCGCCGGGCGCCCTATACGATCTAGGCTGTGCGGACCTGCAGAAGCATGAAGTCGGATCAGGATGATGACTGAACGACGAAGAGAACCCAGGGTCTCCTGAACGACGCGAAACCCGACAAGGAGGCTCGCCTGGAAAAGCGCTGAGCGCCCGCAAGAAGCCCCCTGCCCATCAGGAGGAACCGCGATGCGCCAGTTGTCATCGCAAGATCGACCCCATCGGATTCGGTCTCGAAAACTTCACCGCAGCGGGCAAGTGGCGGGCTGAGGAGCGACGCTTCACCAAGGACCGAAAGGGAAGAATCCGATGGGCAGGGAGGCTTCTCCCATCGCCCCGGCTTCGTGGACTACCACGAACTGCGCAACGGAGGAGGAAGGGCGGTTCGCCGTCAGCGAGTTCATCCATGCCCTCGTCCAGAGCAGACCCTCTCAACGGAAGTAAGCCCCCTTCAGAACCAGTCTGACATTGATCATGTTTGTGTTCTTCTGCCTGGCCTTGGCCCCGATGTGCTCATGTTCACTCCTGGGCCCAGAGCCCTGGCGGCCTCGGGATCTTTGCGCCTTGTGGCAATGCTCGAGGAGGCATGTTTGCCGGGTTTTCAACCGTTGAGCTGAGGGGCAGACGGGGGCAGACGGTGCCAATTGTCTTGGAGAACCTGGGGGGGTAAGTCACACCCCCAAACTTGTGGCGTGCTTATGGAACTATTTTGAAACGCCAGCGGTCTGTCTTCGATAGGACAGGTAGGCGCTTCTGAAGCATCATTTGCACAGCTGTATGAAAACAACCATTCCTTCCCCCTCCCGCCTTCGCGTGCTCAGGTTGCCGCTGTTGCTTGTCCTCTGTTTCAAGCTTCTGGCGCCCATGCCGGTCCGAGCGGCCCTGAACTTTGTGTTCGAATATCCTGAGAACACGCTTTACGAAGACTATCCCGCAGCCAAACCCGCGCTGGAGGACGCCGCCGCGACGGTTGGGTCGTGGTTTCAGAATACGGTCACGTTGCGATATACCGTCCTAGCCGTCAAACTGCCCGTGCCGGCCAACCGCCTTGCCGAAGGAGAATTCGCTGGCTATTTCGACCCCTCCTTTCCCAACGACGCGCTTGTCGGCCCGATCCTCCGTCCCCAGAACCGAATCCCCGACACCTCCGTGGCCGGCACCTTGACGGTCAATTTAGGAGACCACTGGGACTACGACGACACCGTCGCCGCCGACAAATACGACTTCAAAACCGTGGTCATGCACGAGCTCATCCATTCCCTTGGGTGGTTGCCCGCGATCGGTGACGACGACGATGGTCACTATCAGGACACCCTGCCGAACCGAGATGGCAATCAATGGGGTCCCTTCGCCCGCCTGATCACGGACAAGAACGGCGCCAAGGTCATCAACCCGTCCACCCACGTCCTGGACGTGACAAACTGGGAGGCCAACAAGGATGGCGGAGCCTCTCCCGGCAACGGCCTGTTCTTCGTGGGAGCCAATGCCATGGCCGCCAACGGCGGTCAACGCGTCGGACTCTACACCCCTGCAACCTACATTGCCGGAACTTCAGTCGCTCACCTGGACACGGCCAATCCCGCCTTTGACGGCTCGCTCATGGTGCATGAGATCCACAAGGGGCCGGGCCCCCGGACGCTCAACGTCATCGAGCGCGGCGTCATGACCGACCTCGGCTACACGATGGCCGCTCCGACTTGCAATTACGCGCTGACGCCGACCTCCGCCACTGTCCCCGCGACCGGCGGCTCCTTTTCCTTCAACGTCACGGTCTCGGGAGCCTGCTCCTGGACGCCCACGACCGGCGACAGCTGGATCACCGTCACCTCCGGTAGTGATTTTGGGAATGGTACGGTGAGCTATACTGCGGCCGACAACTCCAGCGGTCCCCCCCGAAGCGGAACGATTGCCGTCGGCGGCGAAGTGTTCACGGTCAATCAGGAGGGCGTTTGTCCCGTCACCTTGGACCCGCCCTCCATCGAAGCGGTAAAGAGCGGCACGGCCCATACTCCATTTCCGGTAGCGATCTCAGTCACGGCCGACGCCTCCTGCCCATGGACGGCCACAACCTCCCAGTCCTGGATCACCCTCGGGAACGCATCGGGAACGGGCAACGGCGTTGTCGGCTACCAGATCGAAGAAAACAATACCGGCGCGCCCCGGGACGGTGTCGTCACCGTCAACGGGCAGGCGCACACCATCCATCAACTGGCGGAAGAAGACTGCACGACCGAGTTGTCTCCAACTTCCATCGCCGCGCCGGGAGCCGGGGGAAGATACGCATTGAGTTATTTCACGACCAACACCGGGGCGGTTTGTTCCGGTCGGCAACTGCCGTCCTGGATCACCATCTACGACTCCATGGACAGTTTCAACACCACCCCCGGACGGGCCACGACCTATAGCGGCGTCGTTTATATCGAGATCGCCCCCAACCCCACCGGCTCCCCCCGGACCGGCATGGTCGACATCGATGGGACCGTTGCTTCCGTCACCCAGTCGGCGGGAGGCGGCGATACCTTCTCTACTGCCGGTAACTGGATCCTGACCGAAATCGACAGGAATGTTGGCTGGGGCGAGGTCCGCCCGCCCTACACGCTTTCGCTTTCCCAAACGGGAAGCCAGGGCAGCGGCGCAGGCGTCGGGAACGTTTCCTGCGTGACCGTCACAGGCGTTGACGGCGTCGATGACGTCGATGGCAAGATACGGATCTCCGTCTCCGGGGCCGACTGCGATCCGTCCGGCGGCACGGACATCTACGAAGGGCAGATTTCGGACGGCATCATCACGGGAAATATTGTGTCGGCATCGGTGCCCGGACAACCTTTTGTATGGATCGGAACCTTCACGCTGGTCCGGGAGGAATGCGTATTCACGATGTCCGACGGCAACGGCCCGCTGCCGGAAAACCCGGAGTTGACCTTTCCGGCCGAAGGTGGGAACGGCGGCTTCACGGCCTCCACGTTCAACCCCAATTGCAATCCCACGTCATCCACCGAGGCGCCTTGGATTTCCTGGTTTGCGCAGACCGTCATCTTGATCGATGGCAGCGGCGGGCGGGCTCACGGCTACTGGATTGGTGAAAACGAGTCGCCCG
>CAZKNW010000215.1:0-7165 GCA_964554035.1 uncultured Verrucomicrobiota bacterium | reverse complement strand
CCTGCCCAGCTTGTCGGGAACCCTGTCGAGGTAGACCTCCGCCTCATGCGTTTCCTCATTCCGTGCCATGCCCAGGAAACCGACTGTGGAGTCCGGAACCCAGGGACGGATGCCATCCAGCATGCCGGCACCCGCACGAAGGATCGGAACCAGGACCACCCGATTCTTCAATGCCGTGCCGCTGGTTGCCGCAAGTGGCGTCCTGATCCGGGTGCGCTTTGTCTCCAGTCCCTTCGCCGCCTCCTGAAAGACGATCGAGGCGAGTTCCTGAAGGTTGCGCGTGAAGTCGGCCGTGTTGGTGGACTCCTCACGCATCGCCGACAGGCGGACCTGCGCCAGGGGCGAATCCACCACATGAACCCCGTCGCTCATTACTCGGTGTAGTAGGAAGGCAGATAATAGGCCTGCCCCACCTTCAGCTCAGGCAGACGGATCCCCAGGTCCACCTTGACGGTGGTCTCACTGGAAGGCGCCTTGCCAAAAAGACCAAACAGGCTTCCGATGTCGAAGGGACGGTTGTAGCGCACCACCTTCGCATCCTGGATGCCTGCGAGTTGTTGGGCCTTGGCGATGGCGGTATCCATGCCACCCAGTTCATCCACCAGCCCCAGGTCGTAGGCCTGCTGGCCGTTGAGGATGCGACCATCCGCAAAGTTCTCCCAGTTGTCGGCCAGCTTCCTGCCTGCCCCCTTGGTCCGCTCCTGGGCAAAGGCGCGTCCGTCCTTGATGACGGTCTTGAACTTCTCGTAGGTCATCTTGATGAAATCCTCGACGATCTTGCGTTCCTCACCGTCGATCTCAGACGGCTTCTTGCTCATGCTCAGCATGTCCTTGTGCTTGCCACTCTTGAAGGTCATGGGAACCACGCCATAACGGTCCATGAGGCCCCTCAGGTTGTAGGACTGCATGATGACACCGATGCTGCCGGTCATGGTCAGTTCATTGGCCACGATCCAGGTGCAGGGTGCACTGACGTAGTAGCCTCCCGAGGCAGCGAGATTGCCCATGCTGGCAACGACCGGCTTGTCGTAGTCCTCCTGGAACTTCTTGATGATCTTGTAGATATTGTCCGAAGCGAGGACCTCCCCACCGGGTGAGTCCACCTTCAGCAACACGGCCTTCACCGCATCATCCTTGCCCGCCTTTTCGAACTGGTTCCCGATGAACTTGACCAGCGTCAGTCCGGAGGGATCCAACTGGAAGTCGGCAATCATTCCGGACACCTCGATCAGGGCGATCTTGTCCCTGCTCGCCGTGGCGGAAGGTTCCACCGTCATCTCCTCGAGCTGCATCCTCCGACTGCCATGGGATGCTGTCGCACCTCCGAGATCCGGAAGGCTGTTGGTCAGGAGCAGGCCAAGATTGAAGAAAAGACTCAGGGTCAACAGCCCTGCAAGCAGAATGGCCACGATCATCCATCCGCTGGACTTCTTGGCCGGACGCGCAGGACGGGCCGTCACGGAACGTCGTGCCGCTGCAGGGGGAGCCGGTCTGGAACCGGCCTCGGGCCTGGGTTGCTCCGGTGGCTTGGGATCCTGCGAACCAGGATTGGGAACAGATTCATCCATAGGCGCGTGACGCTACCCCAGCAATGAAAGTCCGGCAAGCGCCGCTCCAAGGGTGTTCGGCGATGAAAACCGGGGCCTCGTCCAAACAGAAGAAGACAGGAATATTACTGACAGGAAAATGGGATCCCCCCTTTTCCCCGCTAGGGGAAGGTAATCCAGAACCCCTCTCCGATCTGAAGTGGGACGCCTGCGTCGATGCGTCCCTACCACCCAAGTAGGGTCCTCTTGCCAAGAGGACCCATTTCCTTAACAGGAGGACTTCGACAGGCTCAGCCTGAGGAAACAGGGTTCACAGAGATGGAAATTGACCTGATTCTTCTTCTCGGGAATTCTTTCAGGAGTTGATCAAAGAAGAGGATTTTTTCGATTTTTCGCTATTACCAGGATGTCAGGGCAAGTCGCCCTGGCAGTAAATTGTTCACCTAGAATGAAATGAAATATTTATCACTCTTCTGCTATTGGTCCGCTTTGGCATTTATCATTTTGGGCCTATCGACGAGAGTGATTGTCTTCAATTTGTTGGATAATCAAAAACAACATTTTTGGGCTTACATGGAGACCCAACTTGGCCCTGAAAATGACGTTCACGATATTGCCAACTATCCTTCTGAGTCGCAGAAGCTCTACCATAGACTTTTTGTCCTCAACGGATTTCCTTATGAGGGAATCACAGCCATGGTAATATTTGTCGCTTTGGGAATGATATGTGGGGTTTTGGGCTTACACTTTCAGCAAAGATTTAAGGAACAGGCCAACCAAACGAGTGAGCCAACCTCATTGCTCGGTGGCTCCGCTTGACGTCAGCCCGCTTCCCCACATCACAAACAACAATCCAACATGACGAAAAAACTCATACTCGCCTTGCTTGCTGCCAGCACCCTTGCCTTGGTCAGCGGTTGCTCTACCAGTTCCAGGCAGATCGCGACGGTTCCGACTCCAACTGTTCGCTTTGGAGGTTACATTGATGCTGCCGGCAACGCCGTCAGCGGCAAATCCCACCAGGCGACCTTTGAGTTTGAGAATCCAAGCGCGTCAATGGTGGTCTGTGCCTTCCAGCAGCCAGGTGCTCCTCGCGAGGCGCTTATCTCCCTGCAGCCGAACAGCACCAACCGTGTGGTCATGCTGGTCGGGGGAGACCATGCGGAAACCGTGAACGTGAGGATGATGCAGGTAGCCTCATCTCGTGAGCTCTCGGTGTCAGCGCCATGACCACGCGTACACCCCGCTACGGAGCCCCTGAGCTCAGCGTTGTCCTTTAATCGCCCGATGGTTTCAGAAGCAGTCACCACTTTTGGCATTGTTTGGCTTTCAGGCATCTTGCTGGCCATCTGGATATGGAAAGTTACGGCAGCTGACGCTGAGCACCCGCGACCATCTATCGGTATTAGAGCGCTTTATCTCGGAGTAGTGTTCGCACCAAGTGTGATTCATGCCCACGGCGACTACTATGTGCCCGCTCTATTCTATTCGGTCTACGTTTTCACCGGCGACATTCTCGGCACCTTGCTTTACGGACTGGTTCCGATATTGATCACAGCCACCTTGTCTTACGCAGTCATGTTTTCATGGTTCCTGGTTAGCAACCGCAAGCGCTAGTTACCACCAAGCCAGTGGAGCCAACCGGAACGATCCTCGAATCGAAGGAAGACCTGCCCTCTCAATTATTCTCCGCACAGAGGAACGCGTGTATATCGGAGTTTCTGGGCTGCAAACCCACCGAATGGGAGCGAGATGCTCCCGTAACTGGCAGACGGGATCCCGCGGCTACGGGACCACCACAGTTTTGGGGCCATTTCTTTAAGATCGTGGTGGTTGGCGTCTCGCCTGCCGGTTATTGGGGCGTCCCGCCCCGAGTTTTCACACAGCCTGTTCAGCACGTTGGGCGCCAGAACGAAAAGGGTCGCTGATTTCAGTGCTCAGATCACAATTTGATCTAAACCGCTTTGAATTGAGTATCCCAAGTTCTTGAATGCTGGCAGAAACCTCATCGCACTGTCAGAATCTTCACATCACCCCATGGCAAACCGGTTCTTCATCCTAAGCCTGCTCCTTATATCCGCGGCGTTGACGGCGATCGGATCGGACCAGCTCAAGCCCCACCCGCAGGCCGTGCCCAACACCCACAAGGCGGGAGAAGTGGACAAGCCGGAGCTGGTTCCCTTTGTGGTCAAGGATCCGGACTCCCTGCCGGGCATTGTGGTCGATGAGACACAGGCCATCCTCAAGGGCACCTGGCAATACTCCACCCACACGCCACCCTACGTGGGGCTGGGTTACCTGCACGACCAGAAGAAGGGCAAGGGGGAGAAGTCGGTGACCTTCATCCCTGACCTGCCCCATTCCGGAGAATACGAGGTGCGACTTTCCCACTGCTACAACATCCGTCGCAGCACCAACACCCTGGTCCAGGTCCATCACGCGGAAGGCGTCTTCAGGAAAAGGATCAATCAACAGGAGATCCCGGAGCATGGAAAACTATTCAGGACCATGGGAGTCTTCCGGTTCGACAAGGGAACCAACGGCTTCTTGAAGATCCTGAACGACGGAACGGAAGGCAAGTATGTGATCGCGGATGCCGTGCAGTTCATCCCGGTTCCAACAAAGTAACCAAAGTGTTGCACGTCCTCGTTTCCAAATCCTGAGTCTCTGCTAACATCCTTTCCCGCGTGATTCGACTGATTCTCTTCGACATTGATGGAACCCTGATCGCCACCGGCGGCGCTGGGCTCAAGGCCTTCGACCTTGCCTTCGAACTGTTGCACGGAAAGCGCAATGCCGCCTCCGGGCTCGACTTCGCAGGTCGCACCGACAGCGCCATCATCCAGGAGCTTTTCGGCAATGAGGGGGTTCACCATACCGAGGAAGCCGAGGAGAACTTCTACGCCTGCTACCTCCAGCTTCTCGATCGTTTCCTTTCATGGGACCGGGGACGCACCCTTCCCGGGGCGCATGAAACGCTCTCAAGACTGCAGTCCCTGCCCGACCGCCCCATGCTTGGCCTGCTGACCGGCAATGTCATCCTTGGGGCCGAGCTGAAACTCCGACACCACAATCTCTGGCACGGGTTCGAAATGGGCGCCTTCGGTTGTGAGGATCCCATGCGGAATCAGCTTGCAGCCAATGCGAAGGCGAGGTCCGAACGCATCCTGGGTCAGAGGCTCGATGGAGAGGAGATTCTGGTGATCGGGGACACTCCAAGGGATGTGGAATGCGCCCGATCCATCGGAGCCAAGGTGGTGGCCGTCAAGACCGGGGCCTCGAGTGTGGAGTCCCTGGAGAAGGCATCACCCGACCTACTGATTGATGACTTGGAATCAATCGAGGCCGATGCCCTGATTCGAATCTAAATCGTGTATCCACGGGACGATTGGACCCCATATATTGTGGTCGCCATTAGCTTTTCTTCTGTCTTTTGTCACATTTAGTGCTTGTAAAGTTACGGAGAAGTGAATTCCTTCTTCTAGAATTCGGGTAGGATTGACGCTCATGGGTCGCCTACCTACCCTCCTGAATCGGAAGGACCGACATGGCAGATATCATCAACTCACAGGTGTTGGTACTGAACCGGCTATGGCAGGCGGTCAATGTCTGCTCCGCCAAGAGGGCCCTGACGCTCCTCTTCCAAGGTCAGGCCCAGGTGGTCTTCGGAGACCAGGATGGCGCATTTCAGACCTTCAATTTCAACGAGTGGAGCGACTTCTCCAGCGTCAATCCCGACGAACGCAGTATCGCCTCCATTTCAATCACCGTCAGGATTCCCCAGATCATCCTCCTGATCGGTTACGACCGCTTTCCCAAGAAGGAGGTCAAGTTCACGCGGCACAACATCTTCACCCGGGACAAGAACCTGTGTCAGTATTGCGGCAAGACCTTTGACCGCCGGGACCTGAACCTCGATCACGTCATCCCCCGTGACCGGGGCGGCCCCACCAATTGGGAAAACATCGTCTGTTCCTGCATCAAGTGTAACACCCAGAAGCGCAACCGCACTCCACATGAGGCAGGCATGCGCCTTCTGAAGAAGCCCCGGAAGCCAAAATGGAGACCCTTCATCCAGTTCAATTTCGGTTCCGAGCGCCGCGAAGCCTGGAAGCACTTCGTCGACCTCCAGTACTGGAACGTCGAGCTGGGCGAGGACACCTAGCACCCACCAGGGGCTGCCACATCCGCGATCTTGAGCCCCTTTTCCGACCGGGTTTCGAATACCTGCCCCCCTACTACGTCTGTTGACGATTCGACAAAAGCCTTCAATGCTGATGTCGACGTTGACCGATGAAGCAGATCTTCCAGAAAACCATCGCCCTGATTGGCCTCCTTGCCGTTTCCCATGCCAACGCGGCGGAGGACTTCGGGCACTTTGAGAAGAAAATCCGCCCCCTCCTGGTTGAGCATTGCTACGAATGCCACACGGCCGACAAGGCCAAGGGAGGTCTGGCGTTGGATTCAAGGATGGGGATTATCAAGGGTGGTGACTCCGGCCCGGCTCTTGTTCCCGGCAAACCGGATCAGAGCCTGCTCATCAAGGCGGTACGCCACACCGATCCCCACATCAAGATGCCCAAGAAGGGCGGCAAGCTGAAGGACAGCCAGATTCACGATCTGGAACAATGGGTCGCCAACGGGGCTCCTGATCCCCGCACGGAGACCACCCAGGCCCTTTCACCCCAGGAAAAGCTCAAGCAGGACGGACAGGCCCACTGGGCCTTCAAGCCGATCTCCACCCCAACGCCGCCCGTGGTCAAGCAGACTTCCTGGCCTGCGAACGAAGTGGACCATTTCATTCTCGGCAAGCTTGAGGAAAAGAACCTCACACCGGCTCCAAGGGCCGATAAGCCTACCCTGCTCCGTCGCCTCAGCATCAAGCTCACCGGACTCCCACCCACGCAGGATGAGCTGAACACCTTCCTGAAGGACGACTCGAAAGAGGCCTACGGAAAGATGGTGAACCACTATCTCGACTCCCCTGCCTTCGGTGAACGATGGGGAAGGCATTGGCTGGATGTCGCCCGCTATGGTGACACCAAGGGCTACCTTGCCGGAGGGCAGGAACGCCGTTTCCCCTTTTCCTACACCTACCGCGACTACGTGATCCGTTCCTTCAACGAGGACCTGCCCTTCGACCGTTTCATCCTCGAGCAGCTGGCTGCCGATGCTCTCGAACTCGGTGAGGACAAACGTCCGATGGCCGCACTGGGCTTCCTCACGTTGGGTCGCCGTTTCCTCGGTAATGGCCAGGACATCATCGATGACCGCATCGACGTCGTCACCCGGGGGCTCATGGGACTGACCGTGGCCTGCGCCCGTTGCCACGACCACAAATTCGACCCCGTGCCCACCGAAGACTACTACTCGCTCTACGGGATCTTCCAGAGCTCGAAGGAACCCGACGATCTACCACTTTTGGGAGTCCAGCCCCCCAAGGAACTCCACGAAGCCTACCTTGCCGCCAAGGCGGAGAAGCAGAAGAAGCTTGAGGAGTTCGAGGCGAAGGAACTGGTGAAGGAGCGGGCCAAGGTCAGGGAACGCACGGGGGACTACCTCTTGATGGTTCACGACGCCAAGGGCATCGAGGACCGGCGCGCCCAGATCAAGGAAAC
>CAZKNW010000214.1:0-7233 GCA_964554035.1 uncultured Verrucomicrobiota bacterium | reverse complement strand
ACGGTTTCGGCGACGGCCACCATGTTGGCATCGGCCTCCTTGTAGATGTCGATCTGGACACTCTCGGCGCCGTCGGTCCGCGTCATGATTTCACGTTCGCGGTGCGCTCGGACAACGGTGGCGACGTCCTTGACGCGGATATCGCGTTCATTCAAGCGCCGGATGATGACGTCCTCAATCTGACTCAGGGACTCGAACTCGTTCAGTGTCCTGACCATGTATTCGGCACGTCCCTCGACGAGGGTTCCTCCCGCGACGTTGATGTTCTCCTGTCGAAGGCGATTCCCAATGTCCTGAGCTGAAAGCCCTGTGCGCTTGAGTTCCTCCTCGTCGAGAAGGACGTGGATCTCCTCCTCGAGTCCGCCCCGGATGCGGACGGCGGCCACGCCACGAATGGGTTCCAGCACGCGCTTGATCTGGAGGTCTGCAATCCGGCGAAGGGCCCTGAGTCCCTCCTCTCCCTGGAAGCGCTTGCCACTGCCGGAAAGGCTCAGTTCCATGATGGGATCGAGGGATGGATCGAAGTGGAGGATGAGGGGTTGCTCGGCATCCTGTGGGAGAAAGATGAGGTCGACCTTCTCGAGCGTGTCCTGGATGGCGTCCCGCATGTCGGTACCCCACTGGAACTCCAGCGTCACGTCACTGATTCCGGCGCGGCTGACGCTGCTGATCTTGTTGAGACCGCTCACCACGCCCAAGGCCTCCTCGATGGGGCGGCTGATGTCGTTCTCCACCTCACCCGGGGCTGTCCCAGGATACTCCGTGCGCACGGTGAGCGTTGGGTAGGTCAGGGCGGGCATGAGTGCGACCGGGAGTCGCTTGAAGGAGAACCATCCGAACACGAGGGCCCCGATGAAGATCATCAGAATGCCGACGGGGCGCTCCGTCGCGAAGCTCTTTTCCTTCGTGAAGAACGCTGTGACTCTGTCTGGCGAAACCGGCCTCATGGAACCCTGACCCTAATCGGCTTCCTTCTTTTCAGCGTCCTTCTCCTCCGGTTCCTCCGGGGCGCCTGGAAGCCTTACACTGGAACCGTCCTTCAGTCCGTTCTGTCCTGTGGTGACGATCTGTTCGCCCTTGGCAAAGCCTTCCTTGGGATGGACGTGCTCGCGGTCCTCGATCACGGACACGACCTCGACCTTTTCCACGGTAAGGTCCTCCTTGAGGCGAAAGACGTAGGTCCGGTCATTGTCATAGACGAGGGCGACCTTGGGTATGAGCACGACGTCCTCAAGCACCTGGGTGATGAGTTCGGCGTCCACATACATGCCGGGCCTCAGGGAACCGGGATCGGTGAATCCGAGGGTCACCTTGATGGTGCCCGTCTTGGCCTCGACGACCGGGGCAATCCGGATGATCCTTGCCTCGAATCTGCGTCCCGGAATGGCGGAGGAAAAGACACGTGCCTTCTGGCCCACGCTGAGTCTGGGGATGTGCTTCTCCGGGATGTAGACCCGTACGACAATCGAGTCGAAGTCGACGAGATCAAGGAGGTGCTGGTTGTTGTTCACCTGGTCCCCGATGTTGACCAGCCTGCTGGTCACGGTGCCTGAGATGGGGGCCTTGACGACGGTGTAGTCGACCTGTCGCTGGGCTTCCTTGGCTGCGATCTCAAGTTGCTCCAGGTTGTAGCGCGCCTCGCTGTATTCCTTTTCGCTGATCAGTTCCTGCGTGAAGAGGCCTTCCTGTCGCCGGAAGTCCTCCCGAGCCTTCTCCGTCTGGCTTTTGGCCTTGAGCAGGGTGAGTTGCTGCTCGGTGTCGACGAGCCGTATGACGACCTGGTCCTTTTCAACCTTGTCTCCTTCCTCGACGAGCAGTTCCTTCACGAAATTGGAGGTCCGGGCCATCACCTTCACGGTGTCCTCGGCCTCCAGATAGTTGGAGGACTGGATGACGGCTTCAATCTGGCCGGTCTCAAGGGGAGAAACCTCGACCGGAACGGCCTCCCCCTTCTTCTTGGGGTTCTCCTCCTTGGACTCTTCCTTGGGTTTGGCTCCGGGTGGCCGACAACCGTTTCCTGCCAGGCACAGGAGCAGGGACAGGCAGAGCAGTGTCTGTAAGCGTCTGGTAAGGCGTATCATGGAACGGATGGGTCTGACCTTGCCCGAATGCGGCCGAAGATGAAACCACGATTCTAGCGAAGTGGCGCCTGGGAGCAGGGTCGGTTACCTGGCCTTCGCCTGTTTCATGAAAAGAGGGCGAACCAGCATCCAGAGCACGGGAGGGAGAAGGGCGCTGAGCAGGAGCGCGGATCCCGGGTTCTCCTGTCCGGAATGTCCGACCCAGGCAAAACCGATGCTGAGCGGTAGACTCCCCAGCAGCAGGGCAACATGGAAGGAACCTGCACGCATGCGGGTCAGACCCGCCATGCAGGCGATCACCTCAGGAAACAAGGGAAGCCATCTCGACAGCACCACGAGCCATGGCCCCGTCTTCTCAAACAGCCGGGCGCTCTTGTCGTATTCCTCCCGCCCAAGGATGCGGATGGCGGCCCCCTGCCCAAACTGACGGCACAGCCAGTAGGCGGTCATGCCGGAAAGACAGGACCCCAACGTCCCGATCAGCCCACCTGTCAGGGGACCGTAGACAAGTCCGAGCGCGGCCATCACTGCCGTACCGGGAACAGGGAGGAGGATATCGGCCACAAGGAGTCCCATCCCTGCCGCCCAGGCCCACGGTCCAAACCCTTTCATCCAGTTCGCCGAAGCCTCCTGATTGAAGGCGGCCTCCATGGCATCACCCCAGATGAGGAAGGGGATCAGGAAGGCAAGCGCCAATCCCAGGAAGATCCAGAACAGTTTCAACGGCATGGGAGGGCTTTATAGGTTGATGGAATGGAAGCGGGCAAGTTTGGGGACCTGAGGATTTTGGCTGGGTTCATGGGTGCCATCCATGCAGAGTCGGCCCATGGCCCAGCCCACACCAGAACCCATTGATCCAGAGAAGCTGCCGGAACTGGCGGCAACGGTGATCCGTGATGCCCGGTTCCCCATGTTGGCCAGCATCGATGGAGACCAGCCGAGATTGAGGCCCGTGTCCCCGGTCCGGGTCGAGGGATTCCTGGTGCATGTCGCCAACCTTCGCCGTTACCACAAGACTGGTGAGATTGAGGCCAATCCAAAAGTGGAGCTCTGCTACATGGACCCGAAACATGACCAGGTCCGCATCACCGGGACAGCGACTCCTGAGACGGATGCCCGGATCATTGAACAGATCTGGGAGCGGAACCCGCTTCTCAGGCAGTATCTGGGGACGGCGGACAATCCGGAGCTCATCATCTACCGGATCACGCCAAGCCAGGTCCGCTTCATGAGGGAGTGGGCGCTGGAGTATTTTGAGGTTCCCTTTGATGGGCCCCAGTCGGGTGAGTGAGCCTTCTGCAGCATGGATGCAAGAGAATGAGTGAAGAAGAGAACAAGGGTGAGGTGGAGGCCTCTGGTGATGACAAGGATGTGGTAAGGCTGCAGGTGGATGGGCGTGAGCTGGTCCTCGTCGGTACGGCCCACATTTCCCATAAGTCCACCGAGCTGGTGCGCAGGACGATTCAGGAGGAGAAGCCGGATGTCGTTTGTGTGGAACTGGATGAGCGCCGCTATGCCTCACTGACCAATCCCGACCAGTGGGAGAAGCTCGACCTCAAGGAGATCATACGGAAGCGGCAGATCGGTACGCTCATTGCACAGCTTTCGCTGGCAGCCTATCAGCGTCGTCTGGGATCCCAACTGGGCGTGAAGCCCGGCACCGAACTGCTGGAGGCGACAAAGGTGGCGGACGAGATGGGTGTTCCCTTTGACCTTTGCGACCGCGATGTCGGAATCACCCTGAAGCGGGCATGGAGAAAGACCCCGTTCTTCAAGCAGATGTGGTTGATCGCCTCCATGATGGCTGGACTCTTTGACCGCACCGAGATCTCTGAAGAGCAGCTCGAGGAGATCAAGGAGAAGGACGTCATGAACGAGATGCTTCGCGAGGTTGGCGAAGCCATGCCGACGATGAAGAAGGTCCTGATCGATGAGAGGGATTCCTTCCTGGCCGCCAAGATCCTTGCGTCCAAGGGGCAGAAGGTGGTGGCCGTGGTTGGGGCCGGGCATGTTCAGGGCATGGTGGAGCACATCAATGCCGGCAAGGAGATCGATGTTCAACCGCTGGAGGTGATCCCTCCCGGCTCCCATACATGGAAATGGATCGGGGCCCTGATCCCAGTCGTCATCGCCCTTTCTCTGGTCTGGATCGGAATGACCAAGGGATTCGACGAGGCTCAGGACAATCTCATCTTCTGGTGCCTTGTGAACGGCATTCCCTGTGCGTTCGGCGCCTTGCTGGCCCTGGCACATCCCTTGACGATGCTGGTCGGATTCCTCGCTGCGCCCCTCACAAGCCTGACGCCCGTGATTGGTGCGGGTTATGTGACCGCCCTGGTGCAGGCCTGGCTCAGGCCACCGCGCGTGGAGGAGCTTCAATCAGCCGGGGATGACATGGGCAAATTGCCGATGTGGTGGAAGAACCGGCTACTGAAGATCTTCCTCTGCTTCATCCTTCCCACCTTGGGAAGTGCCATTGGCACCTGGGTCGGGCTGGGGAATATCCTCAAGAACCTGAACTAAGGTCTCCTGTTTTCACCTTCCGGCCTGAAACGGATTCTCCCCTGAGGTGGTTGCCCTCTTTCCCCTTGGTAGATGCAGGAAGATCCAGATGAAGGTTCCGATGCCGACGAGCAGGTGGAGGATCCAGACCCCGACCAGTCCCGTGATCGAAAGCATGCGGGCCGCATAGCTGGTCAAACCCAGAAGCAGGATCAGGAATCCCGGCACGAGGGAACAGGTCGCAAGCTTCAGGAGGGTTGGGAAGGAGACCGGCCTGTTGCTGTAGAAGGCGCAAAGAAGCCCGGCGATTGCGAGTCCGCACCCCGCCATCCACCACGAGGCGATCGTGGCCACCGCCGTTCCAAAGACAATGCTCAGGTAGCCCATGCCTTTCCATGCCCGCCAGGCAGGACGCATCTCATCGCTGCTCAGGTTGATCTCCCATTCCCGTGGATAAGGGATGTCCAAGATGCCGAAAAGGGATTCAGCCTCGATGTGGTCATCCGTCAGGGAGACGGCAAAGTCGGAGGTCCGTGATCCGGAATCCTCCCCCTTGGGATCGAGACTCATGCTGAGGAAAAGGTTCTCTGCGAGCCGGACCGGCTCCGCCGGTCCGTCATGGAGGATGCCACCGCTGATCCGGCCCTGCAGCCTGGAGTTGTCGGCCGCTTCCTCAATGACCGGATTGCAGGAGCGGTGGAGCAGGGTGATGAAGAAGACCCCGAAGAGGACGGCTAGGATCGCCTCGGCAACCAGGTACATCCAGAGGGGAGGATTCCCCAGTTTTGCAGGAAACGAGGACGGGTCTGGAGCTGGTTCGCCGGATTCTGGGTCCATGGACTGCTTTTGGTCTCGCGTACTGCAGATCCAATGACAAGATCCTATGTAGTGATCCCGGGTGTCCGGGGTTGGGAATGGGGAAGAAGTTGAAGTCTACTTTGACGACGGGAATGGAATTTGCTCCTTTTAGAAAAGGATCAAGGGGCATTAGTGGTTGATCCGGAGTAAGTTGTGAGCGCGAAATCTGAAATCCCATTGAGCGAGCGGGAAATCCGCTTTGCCGCCAACCAGAGGAGAATCCGCTTTGGGCTGGTCATCGTGTTGATCCAGCTGATCGCGCTTGTCGACCTTTTCATGGTCGATGAGGGCCTCAATGGCATCCCTTACATCGCCCCGGTCATCCTGACGCTCATTGTGGGCAACCAGCGGCTGACCTATGGAGCGGCCATTGCAGGAAGCGTCCTGACCTGGCTGGTTCCCATGCTGCAGCCATCCGAGTTGACCCCCTTCGAGATCGGTCAGCGGAGTATGGGGACCTGTGCGATCTGGGTGACTGCCTTTGTTACGGTTCTTCGAAAGGAGATTGAAGCCAGGATTGACCTGCTGGTGGATGAAAGGACGGATGCGCTTGAGAAAGCCAAGGCGGATCTCGAGCAGGAACTGGAAAACCGCAAGGCTGCGGAGGAGGCCAATTACCGGCTGGAGTCCCAGTTGATACAGGTGCGCAAGAACGAAAGCATTGGGGTCATGGCCAAGGGCATCGCCCACAACTTCAACAACCTCCTCCAGCCCATCATCTCGCTGAGCGACATGGCTCAGGAGGATGTCGAACCCGGCAGCCAGCTGAAGACGGACCTGCAGATGATTTCGGACACCGCCCTCAAGGCGAGGAATCTGGTGAACCAGATTTCGGGCTTTGGAGGAGACGGGGACCAGTCGGCCCAGGACCTCGACCTGGGAACGGGAGTGGTCCGCGCGCTGGGCATTATGCGGACAGGCTATCCAAATCTGGAGTTGCCGCTCATTGACACGGCTCATGGACTTCCGTTGGTCCACATGCAGCCAAAGCATCTGGATCAGATCGTCTCCATCCTGTTTGACAATTCAAGGCGGGCTCTTGAGGGATCACGGGGAGCGATCCTGGTCAAGGTGGACAAGGTCGAGCTTCCGGATGACCACAATATCTTCCCCCAGAACATGCGTGGTGGCGAGTATGTCCGACTGACCTTCAGTGACGAGGGGTGTGGCATGGAAGCCGAGGTGCTGGACCGTGCCTTTGAACCCTTCTTCACCACACGGGATGTGAATGAAGGAATGGGGCTGGGACTGACGGTTCTCAAGGGGCTCGTGCTCAAATACAAGGGTGGGCTCCATGTGGAGTCGCATGCCGGAGAGGGAACCACCTTTCAGCTCTTCTTCAGGCCGTCCAGCTTTCGGGATGATACCCGGGTGTTGGAGATCAAGCCCATCCCTGCGGCGGCCGGCAAGTCGGTCATGCTCGTGGATGATGACCCGCAGTGCGTCCTCAGCGTCACTCGGATGCTGGGTATCATGGGGATGAAGGTCAGTCCCTTCTCATCGGGGAAGGAGGCCATCAAGGAGGTGAAGGGGGATCCGGGTGCCTTCGACCTCGTCATAGCGGATGAGAACATGCCTGAGGTGTCCGGGCTTCAGGTGGCCACCGAGGTTCATGCGGTCCGGCCCGGGGTGCCGGTGATCATCCTGACAGGCATGCGCGGCAAGACCTACCTGGGCAACCTGGTCATGGATGATGGAGGCAGCGTGCTGCACAAGCCCATCAGCCATCGGGAACTTGAGAAAGCCGTCCGGCGCGTCTTCTCGGATCCAGTGTCCCGAACCTGAAAGATTG
>CAZKNW010000213.1:0-7247 GCA_964554035.1 uncultured Verrucomicrobiota bacterium | reverse complement strand
GGCTGCCACCCGCCAGTCCTGATATTCCGTTGTCATGCCAAGCGAATCATGAAGACAGGCCGCCAGCGATTCCGGGGTCTGTTCCTTCGACACCCGCCCCGTCTCATCGTTCAGCGTGGACTCGATCAATCCCTCGGCCGGATAGACGACGGCAGGCGTTCCCATGGCGTTGGCCTCGATGACGTTCAGACCCCAACCTTCACGCTGGGAGGTATGAAGCAGGAAGTGGGATTCCTTCAGGATCCGGTCCTTCTCCTCCTCACTGACAGGTCCCGTGAACCGATGTGCCCCCGGCAGTAACTCAGCACCCAGTTTCTCAAGACGCTCCTTTTCCTCGCCGCCACCCATGATGGTCAGTTCCACGTTCACACCACGATCCTTCAGAAGGGCGACAGCTCGAATCCCATGATCCACCCGCTTGTTGGGCGCAAGGCGCGAGACCATCACCAGTCTCAGCGGCTGCTCCAGTTGCTTCGCAGGAAGCTCCGGAAGCACCTTGGTGTCCACGCCGTAGGGAATCTGGGTGACGTCCCTGACACCATGTTCGCGCAACTTGTCCATGGTGCAGGAGGAAGCCGTGAAAAAGGGAACCTTGCGGTAGAACCAGTGCGTCCAGCGCTCCTGCAGGCGCCCGATCGAATCCATGGGCCATGAGTAGAAGGCACTCCAGATGGGACCCAGCACCTCATGGATGTAAGAAATATGGCGGGTTCCACACCACCAGGGCGTGAACCATGGAATGCCATGGTGCTGATCCATCACCAGGTCAAAGCGCTCCTGGCGTTTCACCCAGGACCGGGCAGCCAGGATCGACGATACGGTTCCTCCGGAACGAACAATGCGGACCCCCTCGATCTCCTCCTCGGGAAGGCATCCTTCAAAGGCATGGGTGAACCACCACGCCTCATGCCCGCGCTTCACCAGCCCGGCCAGGTAAGCCAGGGTCACGCGCTCCGCCCCGCCCGCAGCCGGGTTCTTCGGATCACGCCAGTTGAGCATCAGGAATCGCATCGGGCGCCAGAACCTCCTAGGAAAAACAGGCCGCGCTCAAGCGAAAAGAACGCGAAGGCCATCCTACCTCTTCTTCCGTCCATCCTGCTCGCTCACCTTCTTCACCTCCGGAGCCGCCTTCTTGGGAAGGAAGGCGGCAAGGCGTTCCTTGATCTCCACGTAGTGAGGATCCTCCGCCACGTTGTGCCTTTCGACCTGGTCTATCCGATGGTCATAAAGCTCCTCCGCCCCATCCTTGTAGTGGATGTAACGCCAGTCCCGCGTGCGGATGGCATGATTGCCATAGTAGCTGGAGATCAAGGCAGGCCGCTCTCGTTTCGTATCCGGATTCTTCAACTGTGGCACCACGCTCAATCCCTCGAGGTGCTTGTTTCCGGGAAGGCCGCAAAGCTCCACCAGGGTCGGATAGACATCCAGCAGGCTGACGGCCTCACGACAGGCACCCGGCCGAATCCCGGGACCGGATACCAGGAAGGGAACTCTCGTCGATTCCTCCCAGAGCGTGCGCTTGGCGAGATGCTGCTTCTCACCCAGGTGAAAGCCATGATCACTCCAGAGCACGACAATCGTGTCCTTGGCATGAGGGCCCTTTTCCAGTCCCTCCATGATGATCCCCACGCAGGAGTCAACAAAGCTCACGCTGGCCAGGTAGGCCCTCACCAGTGACCGCCACTTGGACTGGGCCTTCACCTCATCGGGTGTAGGGGCAATCTGCTTCAGGCCCTTGAAGTTCGGTGGAATGTCATCCATGTCTGACTTAGGCGGATCGGGAACGTGGATCGTGTCGAGGTCATACATTGCAAACCAATGGGGCGGCACATGCATCGGGACATGAGGGCGAAACAGGCCCACCGACATGAAGAACGGCTCCTGCATCGGCTTGGCGAGGTGCTTCGCGGCCTCCTTCGCCAGTTGATGATCATACATCTCGCCATCGGTCTCTGGAAATTCACCCCAGTCCCAGGCACCCGGCCAGTTCATCGGCTTCTTTGGTCTTGGTCCTCCCTTGCGCTTCCCAAGATCCACATCGATGGCCGACTTCAGCCGATCACCAAACCCATGGTGCAGGACCTTGCCACCTGCCAGTGTGGTATAACCGTGCGTCTTGAAATACTCCTGCATGCACGGAACATCCTTCAGCGCCTCCAGCGACTGATACGACGGCCCCAGCTCATAGCTCCCATGCGTGGTGGCATGCACGCCGGACATGATGCTGACACGCGACGGCGAACAAACCGGAACCGCACAGTGGGCATTGCTGAAGATCCTGCCCTTCTCTGCCAACGCATCCAGATGCGGCGTCTTCACATCCGGATGCCCACCTAGAAAACCAACCCAGTCGTTGAGATCATCGATGCAGATCATCAGGACATTGGGCTTGGCGGCTGCCGACATCAGGGAAAACTGAAGGAGACAGGCGAATACGAACACCAATCGAAAGGACGGGAACATGGGCGGATTGAATCAGGAAGCCACAGAATTGGAAAGAGGTTCGCGTCAACCAAGGACCGTACGAAAATGGTAGGGCCCGTCGCTCCGCGCGGGCCTTTGCTGCGGACGGGCTAACGAGAACGTAGGTGCACAGACCAGCCAGGCTCAGGCGCTCACGGAGTGATCGCCCTACCGGAAACGGGTGACATTTCCAAAGGATTGTGGAGGTAGGCGTCCCGCCTGCCGGTTATTGGGGCGTCTCGCCCCAAGTCTTCACACAGCCTCTTCAGGCGGTTTTATCCGACCTTCACGCAATCATCTCACGAAGCACATGCCCATGCACATCCGTCAGTCTCCGATCAAACCCGTTGTGCCTGACCGTAAGCCGTTCATGATCGATCCCCAGCAGGTGGAGAATCGTGGCATGAATGTCATACACCTCCGTCTTTCGATGTCGCTCCAAAGGTTTGAAACCCCATTCATCGCTTTCGCCGTAGGTCCCGCCCTTGATCCCGCCGCCACAGAGCCAGTTGGTGAAGACAAAGGGATTATGATCCCGTCCCTTGCTACCCTGTGAACACGGCATCCGACCAAACTCCGTCGTCCACAGGATGATCGTGTCATCCAGCATGCCGCGTTGCTTGAGATCCTTGATCAGGGCAGCCGCTCCTCGCGCCATGCCGATGGCCAGTGGCCGATGGTCGCGCTTCACATCGCCGTGCGAATCCCAGTTGCGTCTTGGGAATCCATTGTCATTCCCACTCCACACCTGGACAAAGCGGACACCCCGTTCCAGGAGCCGCCTTGCCACCAGGCACTTTCTACCAAAGAACTCCGCCTCCGCCTTCTCGTTGATCGTGCTGTCGTCCACTCCCGGGCCCTCGGGCGCCAGGCCATACAGGTCGCGGATGTAGCCCGGCTCCCGCGAAAGATCGAGAGCATCGGTCGCGCTCAACTGCATGGAGGCCGCCAGCTCGTAGGACTTCACCCTCGCCATGAGCCGGTCATCGGCAGGCCGGGCTCCCGCATGCTGAAGGTTGAGACGACGAAGCACCTCCAGTCCGGCACGATCGCTTTCGGACGAGATGAAGGATCGGTCTGGAGCGGAAAGATCGGCAATGGGTTCCTTGCTGCCGGGACGGATGACCGTCCCCTGATGCTCCGCGGACAGAAATGCCGTGCCCCAGTTCTTCGCACCATTGGACGCAAAGCCACGGTGGTCCGGCAGCACGACGAAGGTGGGAAGATTGTCATTCTCACTGCCCAACGCGTGTGAGACCCACGCTCCCGCACTGGGAAACCCTAGAAAGATGTAGCCGGTGCTTTGAAGCAAGGTCCCCTGACTGTGGACACCCGTCTTGCCAACCATGTTGTGGACAAAAGCCAGGTCATCGACCACCTCACCGAGCGGAGCCACAATCTCATTGAGCATCTTGCCGCTCTGGCCCTGTGGCTGAAATCCCCATGGACTGGCAAAGCAGGCGCCCGGTGTGCTCTGAAACAACTCCACTTCCTCACCCGGATCCCATGGCTGACCATCCTTCTTCTCCAACAAGGGCTTGTGGTCAAAGGTGTCCACATGACTGGCGGCACCCGCCATGAACAATTGCACGACCCGCTTCGCCCGGGGCCGATGGTGCAAGGTCCGGCTCAACACCCCTTCACGCGCAAACAGGTCCGTCAGCGCCAACCCGGCAAAGGAACCGGAAAGCGCACCCAGAAACTGGCGACGGTCTGTCAGGGACATGGAGGTATTCTTAGGAAATTGGAACAGGAGTTAACCCCGCAGTGGCGGGACAGGCAACGAAAACAGAGATGACTTCTTTTCTCTGTTCCCTCCTGTTTAATCGATATAGACGAAGCCGTTCATGTTGAAGAGCACGCGGGTGAGATTGGCGGGGCCGTGTTTTTCAAGGTGCCCCTTCAGGATCTTCTGTTCCTCCGGTGAAGGAGCGCGACCCAAGGCTTCACGGAAGGCAAAGGTCAGCTTGGCTCCCGGGTCACCGGAATGCGCGTTGATCCGCTTTCCAAACTCCTCCGAAGCATAGGCAACAAGCCTGTTGTTCCACTGAGCCAGTGCCTGGAGCGCGGTGGTGGATTCATCCCTCCTTGCTATGCTCATGGAGGGATCGGCGCAGTCCAGCGTGGTCAGGAAGGGTTGGGGCTGCGACCGCACAACGAAGCGATAGATGGAACGCCGATGCGACTTGGGATCCTCCGGCTGATGGAGGTGATACTCGTAATGAGGTGAGTGCTGAGGCTTCTCGATCACGAAGTCATGAAAGCTGGGACCACCCATCTTGCGGTTCATTACGCCGGCCAACATGAGCAGCGAGTCGCGGTATTCCTCCGCCGTCATCCTTCGGCGATTCCCCTGCCACAGGAAACGGTTTCCGGCATCCACCTTCACGTTGAGCTCATTACTCTCGCAGGATCGCCTATAGGCCCGGCTCGTCATCAGCAGGCGGACCATCGATTTGATGGAATGCGATGGATCATCGCGCAACTTCGCCGCCAGCCAATCGAGCAGCGCTGGATGGGACGGCGTCTGCCCCATCCGTCCAAAGTCGTTGGCACTGCTGACCAGGCCCCTGCCAAAGGTCCATTGCCAGATGCGGTTCGCCATGGAGCGCCAGACCAGCGGGTTCTCCCGGTCGGTTAGGTACTCCGCCAGTCGGGCACGCGCCTTTCCTTCATCCCAGGTCTCGCCCGAGAGAAAGACCTCCTGGGTTCCTTCCCAAAGCGGTGGACCACCCGGGCTCATGCGTTCCCTTGGCGATTTCATGTCGCCGCGATTGAGAAGGTGGATCTCACGCGGACGTCCTCCCGTGGGAATGAAGCGACCTCCTCCCTGGAAGCGTGCGGCAGCCGCATACACCATGCTCCCCTTGGGAATCTTCGAAAGCTCCTTGTTCAACTTCCCCACCCGGTCGTTGATCTCGCCAACCCTTTCATCGGTTCCGGGAGGTGTGGATTCACGGACGATCTGTGACCTTTTCTCCTGAAGCGTCTTCAACTCCTCCAGGGCATCGGGACTCGACAACTCACGGTAGAAGATCCCATCCGTCAGGTTGCTCCTTCCCCATCGCACCTTGGCCTCGATGCTGTCGAGTGAGGTCACCTTCCTGCCTGCTGCGAGGTTCTCACCGGACTCCGTGACCGCTTCCAGTTCACCCAGGGCAAAGATGTAATCGTTCTTTCGCTCGGCCAGCTTTGTGGCGGTCACCCGGATGTAGCGAATCCGTTCGCCACCCACATCGGCGGGAATGGTTGCGGTCAGGGGATTGGGCTGATCCTTGTCGGTTCGATCCAGAAGCAGACGGACTCCCTTTTTCATCTCCGGATCCAGCCCGGCCTCGACCTTGTAGCGAACCGGAAAACCAAACCCGGCCCCGATGCCGGCATACTGGTCAAAGGCAGGAATCAGGCGCACCTGTGAAACAGACCGGGCGGAACCCAGGTCCACCTGCACCCACTTGACTTCCTCCTGTTTGTTAACGATCTGGCTGTGATAGCCATACTGCGGCTTCAGGCCGGTGCCATACTTCTCCTTCAGCTCGGCAATCCGCCGGTCCAGCCCGGAAGCCTTGGCGGCGATGGCGCGCTTCACCTTTCCATCAATGTTGTCCTTCTCCTTCGACAGGGCACCGATTTCGGCAAGCAACTGCGCCTTGCGTTCCTCCTGCTCGGGAGCGAGCCCGGTGTAGGGACGTTCCGCACGGTCCACTGCGGCAAAGACCGCATGAAGACGGTAGTAGTCCTCCATGCGGACCGGATCAAACTTGTGATGGTGACACTGGGCACACTGCACCGTGGTGCTCATGAAGACGTTGAAGACGGCGGAGACCATCTCATCGCGATCGAGATGCTTGGCGATCCTGCCATCCAGCTTTCCTTCACCCACCTCCCAGTGACCGATGAAATCCCATGGACCTGCCGCCAGGAACCCAAGCCCGAGGACTCCATCCGGCTCGCCCAGAAACAGGACGTCCCCGGCCACCTGCTCGCGGACAAAACGCGCATACGACTTGTCCTCGTTGAAGCTGCGGATCACGTAGTCACGATAAGGCCATGCCGCATTCCGTGGCTTGTCCTTGTCGTAACCGTGGGTCTCACCATAGCGCGCCAGGTCCAGCCAGTGCTGTCCCCACTTTTCACCGAAGCCCGGACTGTTCAGGAGCCGATCCACCTCCTGCTGAACCGCTCGATCCATGTCCTCCGCCGCCTCTGTCACAAACCGCTTCACTTGTTGCGGCGTAGGAGGCATTCCGGTCAGGTCATAGGACAACCGGCGAATGAGATCGACAGGACGGGCGTCGCCATTGGCTATCAAACCCTGCGCCTTCAGTTCGGCATCGATGAAGCCATCCACCGGGTTGCCTGACTCGATGCTTCCACCGGGCGATGCCTTTGCCTCAATGGGTTTCAGCGACCACCAATCGAGATCCTTCGAAAAAAGTGGGACGTACCCACTGACGATCCAGATCAACACAAGGATTCCCCCACCCTTCGAGAAGGGCGTGATGGAGAAATGTTTCTGAAGGGTGGGCTTCATGAATCAACGGCCTGCTACCTGCCCGACCGGACGACGGTTTGCCTCAAACTCATCATGGAACTTTCGGGCAACCTTGAGCAGCCGATCCGCGATCTCAGGAAACCGTTCCAAGCGATCGAACTTCTCCGAGGGATCCTCACCAAGGTCGTAGAGTTCACCTGCGGAGATCTTTCCGGAACGGTCCCGCTTGAAGAACAGTTTCCAATGTGCATCGCGAATGGCCCGGTAGGAAGCGGTACCACCCGGCTTG
>CAZKNW010000212.1:0-7313 GCA_964554035.1 uncultured Verrucomicrobiota bacterium | reverse complement strand
CCAATGCACCCAGGGTGCGCCCGATGGACTTGATGAATGATTTCTTCATTTGGAGTGGCGGGATTCTATATGAAAGGACTCTTTTGCCACAATGGCATTCAATTGTTTCTCATCCGGAAAAATGGAAGGGGCGCCCTGATAAACAGGACGCCCCGGTGCTCGCGAGGTAGGGGTATGAAGATCCGATTCAAACTACCTGCGTTTTCTTTGTGTCCGCGAACTGTCCCTAGTTCCGCGGCGATCCCTTTGCTCCTGCTTGGGACGGGCATCCCTTGGAAGCCTGAAGACGTTGTCCTGGATCTCGTCCTCGATGCCGGTGTTCCTGCGGATGATGGTGGCAAGGGTCTGTTGATTGACCATGTCCACGATTTCCCTGGGAAGGTAGCGCTCATACCAGAAGCGGTCGCCATCCCTCAGCCTTTCGAACTGGTCGCCGATGATCCTGGCGAAAGTCTCCCCCACCATGGCGCCCGGCAGGTGATCCTCGGCAAGGCCACCCACCCAGAGGTCCACCTTGTCCAGGGAACCATAGGCCTCGGCCAGGTTCGCTTGCGCCTGCGGATCGATGCTGATGTCACTCCATGAAGTCACCGGTGGCAGGCCGTAGTCGACGCGTGCCTGGTTGTAGTTGGCGATGCCATGATCGCGGCCTCGCTGGATGTTCAGGGACGCGAGATCGAATCCACCAGCTCCGGGAGGACCAAAGAGGAAGTTGCGGACATCGTCGATCAGCAAGGTATCGATCTCCTGGCAGGCCTGGGCGGCGAGTCCCCGAAGGTAGGGGTCGATGCCGATGCGGCTGATCTGGTCAGGGCGGAAGAAGGCCTGTGCGAGGGAGATGTGCCCCTCGGCAATCTCATTTCCTGAACCATCAAGACGGAGCAGGGTGGAGGAAAGCATGGTGTGCCCGACGCGATAGGCCGATGCGGCGAAGCCGTTTGCAATGCCGGGGTTCACCTGGGGACGATAGCCCTGGTAGGGCTTCAGTCCTTCCCTCCCCAGGAGCACGGGCAGGAACTCCCGATAGGTGATCGCCTGCATCTCAGCTGCCACCATGGCGCGGGCCATCTGATAGACGTCTTCCCCTGAGAGGCTGGCATCCATCTCACGGAAGGCCTCCGCCCAATGGTTGTGCTCTCGGACGAAGAGCGTGTGCATGGCGGTCAGTCCCGCCTGTTCATTCGCACGGATGTCGCCCGCCAGGAAGAGCGTTGGCGCAGGCCCTCCGGCATTTGGAAGTCCATTGACATTGTAAGGGAGCAGATCTCCGTCGCTGGTCTTCAAACGCCCGCTTCCGTCCATGGTCCTGAGTTCGTGGGCCCTTTCCTCATCGGAGCCATAGACATTCGAGGCGTCGATGTAGGCGGTGATCACGTTGACCTGTTCCCGGACGCCGTCGATGACCTCATAGAAGGAGCGATCGAGAGGGATGGAGACGGTTCCGGTTCCAGTGGGATCAAAGTAGGGGTCTCCCGCCGGGACGGAGATACTGAAGGACTCCGAAGGATCCGCCACCGGAGTTTCGGTGATGTCGTGGTCGAGGAACTGTCCCCACTGCCAGAGGTAGTCGGTGGCCTTCATGATGTTGACCGCACCATCCGTGGTCGAAGCGCAAAGGTTGCTGACTTCCCTCGCGTTGGGACGATCACTTCCTGCCGGAGTGTTGCTGCCATCGCCGTATTCATTGGTGGTCAGGCGGAGGAAGGGAACGCCGGCGGCGCCCCATGTGGCGTTGTTGAGATTGTTGAGGGTGCCATCGATGCTTCGGACTTCGCGGATGTTCCTGACCGACCTGGTCAGCATGTTGCGGACGCGCTGATCCAGGTCCTGGAGATGGTGGTCGTGCCGAACGCTTCGTTTCGTTGGCGATCGTCCGCTTTCATCCGCAACGGTACCTGCGACAAGGGCGCCTGAAATCAGGATGGCAAACGCTCCCTTCTTGATGCGCTTGGACCCTGTGGTTGGGGACAGGAGAGCCCGGGAAACGGAGTCCCGGTTTTTCCACGGTAGGTTTGAATGGTAGGGTGTCTTCACGCTCCTAGGATCCAACAACCTTCCTTAAGACAGGATTAAGAAAACGGGCGCATTTCCCCGATTCTGGAGATTTTCATCCCTCATCCCACTTTTTCGTAAGGCTTCTGTAAACCTCTCCAGACAAGTTTGTAACGCGTGGGTAAAAGCGGTTTCCACTGGTCTGCAAGCTGCGATTGTCGATTGTGCAAATGAGAGTCTTGATAGTCGAAGATGAAACGGATCTCAGGGTGGGCCTGGCAGGGGCCTTGCGCGATGAAGGCTATGCCGTGGATGAGGCGGGCGACGGTGATGAGGGTGTCTATCATGCCGAGACCTGGGACTATGATGCCATCCTCCTGGATGTCATGCTGCCCTGCATCGATGGTTGGGGTGTCCTGGAGAAGGTCCGTCATGCCAAGGACACACCCGTCCTGATGCTGACGGCCCGGGACACCTTGATGGATCGCGTGAAGGGCCTCGATCATGGAGCGGATGATTACGTCCTCAAGCCCTTTGAACTCGATGAACTGTTTGCCCGCCTGCGCGCCATTATCCGTCGTTCCAACCGCAAGGCGAATTCCATCCTGGAAGTGAATGGAGTCTCCATCAATGTAGCGTCGAGGAAGGTGGCAAAGGGAGGGCTGGGCGTGGACCTGACTGCGACGGAGTATTCCCTTGTGGAATACCTTGCGATGCGTCGAGGGACGGTGGTCTCGCGAACGGATCTCTATGATCACCTCTTTGACGAGAATGAACATTCGCTGTCGAACCTTCTGGACGTCCATGTCTCCAACATCCGTAAGAAGCTGGGCCACGATTTCATCCTTACCCGCCGCGGCCACGGATACATCATCGAATGAGATACCTGCGTTCCATGAGATGGAGGTTGCAGGCCTGGTATGGGCTGCTTCTGTTGTTGCTTCTGGTGGGGTTCGGGCTTTCGGCCTACCAGATCGACAAGTCGATGCTCTACGGAAGACTGGATGAGGAACTACGGCTGGGACTCGCCTTCACCAAGCTATTCGTGAATGCGAAGCTGGATGGAGGATTCAGGCAGTCGTCCGAGAGTAGCCGTTTTAGGGAGGGAATCCTGATGCCGCCCCGCCCGGGGAACAGCCTTTCCATGATGGCATCGAGGATCGAGGCACGCCTCAGGAGAAAACAGCCTTTCGCCGCCGTTGAAAATCCACTCTATTTCGCCATCTGGGGTTCAAGGGGGGAGCTTCTTGCTTCCTCGACCCTCCTTCCGGGAACGGCATGCGCGCCTCCCCATCTGAAGCCGTATGACCTTCAGCGATTCAGGGATGAAGGAATCCACCGGGAGACCTTTCAGTTCCTTGAGGATGGCAGCTGCCTGATGGTTGGGCGAAGCACTCAACGCGAGCGCTCGGATCTTGCCGGCTTTGCCGGGCTGTTGGTCGTCGTGGGTTCGGGTGTGTTTCTGGTTGGGATCCTGGGTGGTGGCTGGATTGTGACCCGAGCCGTGGCACCCATTCACCAGATCAGTGATGCCGCGATGGAGATCTCGGAAGGGGAGCTTGGGCGTCGCATAGCTGTTGATGACACCCACAGCGAACTGGGAAAACTCGCCGGTGTCCTGAACCACTGCTTCATGCGACTGGAGGAGACCTTCGAGAGACAGAGACAGTTCACCTCGGATGCTTCCCATGAGTTACGGACACCACTCACTGTGATGCTGATGACCATCCAGAGTGCCCTGAGGCGATCTCGGTCTGTCGACGAATACAGGGATTCCCTGGAAACCTGTCTCCGCTCAGCCCAACACATGAAGCGACTAACCGAATCCCTGCTGGAGCTGGCCCGGTTGGACCATGAAACAAAAGGGAACTCTGAAGCCGAGATGGGCACGGTGGTTCATTCCTCGGTTGAGATGCTGCAGTCACTGGCTGAGGACAAGGGTGTGGCGTTGATCAAGGCCATCGAGCCGGTTGCCGACCGGGTCGATCTGCTCAAAATGGAGCAGGTGGTGGTCAACCTCGTTTCCAATGCGATTCAATACAGTGACCCGGGAAGCAACGTGCTGGTTGGGCTTTCCAAGGTGGATGACCGGATGATTCTCTTCGTCAAGGACCAGGGGAAGGGAATCGCACCTGAGGACCTGCCTCGCCTGTTTGATCGCTTCTATCGCTGTGACAAGTCACGCACGAGACGCAATGGTCATTCCGGTTTGGGGCTCGCCATCACGAAGGCGGTTGTGGATTCCATGAAGGGAGTGATCTCGGTGGAAAGCCGGAGGGGCGAGGGGAGCCTCTTCAGGGTTGAGTTGCCCTCCGCTGGAGGGCCTCCTGTCGCAGATTCATGCGAACCTTTCGTGATGCGATCCAATTCGGGACAGAGTCTCTCGGCGTGAAGGGAATGTACCGGTTCCATCTTCCCCTTCATGCCGGATTTCGCTTTTATTCGAGGTGGAAGCAGGCAAGCTTCTCCTACGCAATTGTCATGAAGTTCCCTTTTCGATTTCCGGTTGGTCCCCTTCTGCTCCTTTTCTTCAGTCTGCCACTGATGCTGTCGGCCTCCGACGACATCCATCCCCCCACCAAGGGAGGAGAGGGGGGGCGATTGATCCGTGTCACTTCGCTTGAAGGCGAAGGGAAGGGTTCCTTGCGGCAGGCGCTCTGGGCCAAGGGGCGCCGCATCATCGTCTTCGAGGTGGGCGGCGTGATCGATCTTGAAGGGCGCTCGTTGAACATCGGTGAACCCTTTGTCACGATTGCCGGACAGACCGCACCTTCTCCCGGAATCACGCTTGTTCGCGGAGGTTTGACCGTCAATACCCATGACGTGATCGTCAAGCACCTGCGGGTTCGTCCGGGCGAGGCGGGCAAGGCGAAGGGTAGTGGTTGGGAGGCGGATGGCATCTCCCTTTTTCAGGCTTCCAATGTCTGGGTCGACCATTGTTCCTGTACCTGGGCAACCGACGAGAACCTTTCTGCATCCGGTCCACGTTTTGAAGGGAAGAGCGTGGAGGACTGGCGGAAGAACACCTCACATCGGGTTCTGTTCTCAAACAACATCATCGCTGAGGCGCTCTCCAATTCCACACATTCCAAGGGGGAGCACTCGAAGGGATCCCTGCTTCACGACAATACCTCGGACATCACCATCGCCCGCAATCTGTATGCCAGCAACTTTCGGCGCAATCCTTTGGCGAAAGGTGGGGTGCGCGCCGTGATTGTGAACAACTGGATCTCGAATCCCGGTCGCGCGGCGATCGCCTATGGGCTCAACACCTCGGAGTGGAAGGGAAACCGGATACAGCCTGGGAACCTGGTGATCGTGGGAAACGTTCTGGAGCATGGGCCGGACACGGCGGATAAGGTGGTCCTTTTTGAAAATTTGTCCGTGAGCCCGGTCAATGCGTGGATGATCGACAACGTGGCGGCTGGAAAGAACGGTCAGGCTGTGGCTCAGACCCAAGGTTACTCCATCAATGTTTCCAATACCAAGGTGAACATGACGATGATCGACGCCATTCCCTCATCAAAGGTGAAGGAATTCGTGGCCTCCAACGCAGGTGCGCGTCCCTGGGACCGCGATGAGATTGACGAGCGAATCGTTCGTCAGGCCCTTGCAGGCAGGGGCAAGATCATCGATTCAGAGAAGGAGGTCGGCGGTTATCCCAAGATCAAGGCAACCCGTTCAGGCTTTGCTCCTGCCGACTGGAACCTGAAGACGATGGAGAAGAAGTGATTTCTTCAAGGAGTGCAGGTAGTCAGACGGATAGTCGCTGAGGGACTTGTTGCGAGATTCGTTGCTGAAGGGATGCCAGCAAGCCAGCCCCAAATATTACCCCAGCCCCTTGACCTTCCATCCTTCGCGATAGGCGCGCCTGACCAGTTTGTTTGCTTCCTTGTTGTTGGTGAATCGCACCTTCTTGCTGTCCCATTCGAGCCACTGTTTCGGAAAGCGGTCGGACAGTGCGCCAATCAGAACCGTTTCGGTAAGAGGACCTCCATGGCTGAAGTCGGCGCAGGATTTGGTTCCCTTGAGAATGGCGTCCACCCAGTCATGGTAGTGGTTCTGGGGTGCGATGTCGGTTGGGTATCTGGACTGGGGAAAATCGGATTCCGGAAGGACGACCGGAGCACCTTTGCGGTAGTTCTTGAACATGTGACCGTTCTCGCCAATCCAGCAGGATCCGGATTCAGGAAGCTCCTTCACGTCCTTTGGCAGAGGGATGCGTGAGGCATCGGGCCGGATGTCGCCATCCTGCCAGGTGACCTTGAGGGTGTCGCCTGCGGTCATGTCCGTGCCTGGAAAGATCAGTTCCACCTGATGGTGTTTGCCCCAGAGCGCGCCGGAGCTGCCTTCATTGAGTTGTCGGACCTTGATGGGGGCGGTGAGGTTGAGGGCATCGAAGGTGGGATCAAAGTGGTGGCATCCCATGTCGCCCATTTCACCGACACCAAAGTCGAACCATGCACGCCAGTTCTTGGGGTGGTAGGTGTTGCTGAACCATGGACGTGGTTCACGACAGTCCAGCCAGAGATCCCAGCTGAGTCCGGATGGGATGGGCTCACCCCTGCCTGAAATGTTCGTGTTGCTCGGCCACCAGCTGAGGCGCTTGTTTTCCCAGATGATGACCTCCTTCACCTTGCCGATGGCTCCCTCCTTCAGAAGCTGGACAGCCATGCGGCTTTCGACACTGGATCGTCCCTGGTTGCCCAACTGGGTGACGACATCAGCTCGTTTGGCCTCCCGCGCGATGACGCGGCACTCATGGGGTGTGGGTGCCATGGGCTTCTGGAGGTAGACATGCTTATTCGCACGCATGGCGATGACGGCGGGACCCGCATGGGCGTGATCGGGAGTGCCGATGGTGACGGCATCGAACTTGTCCGCGTGATCATTGAGCATTTCACGCCAGTCTGCATGCGTGCTGACGCCGGGATACTTCTTTGCCGTGTCGTCGAGCGTGCCTTTGTCGACGTCGCAGAGGCTGACGATCCTGACCTTCTTGTGGCTGGCCACATTCCGCATGGTGGAGGCACCCATGCCTCCGACACCAATGCATGCCACCTGCAGCGTGGAGTTGGGTGAGGCGCTCTTGACCACCGCTGGGAACGCGATGGCGGCCGTGGTGGCTGCTGCACTGTTTTGAAGGAACCGACGACGGGAAAGGCCTTTGGAGGAGGAAAAGGTATTCATGCGTGAATTTGAAAGGGATTGATGGGAGCATCAAACCGTGAACCAGCACCGTCAAGGTTGATCCGTTGTATTGGATAGCCGTCTCTCGACTCTGATTTCCATGAATCCCTCTCAGGAAAAACAAAAGGACT
>CAZKNW010000211.1:0-7326 GCA_964554035.1 uncultured Verrucomicrobiota bacterium | reverse complement strand
CAGCAGGGCCTGGAGCATCTGTGCATCATCCTCGATCGTCCTCCACTGGTGGAAGAGCCTTGCCTTCGGGAGGGCACCCTCGAACTCGAGCAGGGCATATTGTCCTTCGGTGTCCTCCCGGAGCTTGATGCTGGGATCATCCGGTTCCTGGAAGATCTGGAATCCCATCGTCGACTTGAAGCGGTTCTTCTGCGGATCGAGCTGCTGGTTCAGCATGTTCACGAACTCGACGGGCCCCTGCTGGGTTGGGACCTTGTTCAGTCCAAGGAGATAGCGTGCGCTTCCCAGTTCCCAATAGCGGGTGGGGTTCTTCTGGATGGCGCTCATGTAGGCGGTCTTGTCGGCCCCGACCCGGGGTTCCTGTGCAATGTCGAGGGACTGGATCCGATAGTACTGAAACTGCTTGTGGAGCCAGTTCACCTGATAGAGCTGGTCCAGCACCCCCATGGCCTGGACGCCCGGGACGGGGACCGTGGTGACCCTGCCGTTGAGGGCGTTCTCCTCCAGTTTCTTGAACAGGGGGTTCGAGGCATAGGCCTCCTTGTAGTTCACGTGTCGGATCCAGTAGGCGTTGGAACGTCCCAACTCGATGCTGACCAGGGCGAGCAGGACGAGCATGGCCTGTGTGGCCCTGCCTCCGCGGAACCTTCCCTTCAGGGCGAAGGCGTGAAAGGCCAGTGTGCCCACAAGGAAGATCAGGAAGAGGACATACTCACCGACCGCAAAGCTGAAGACCTTGTTGGCGACTTCCTTTGCGATGGCGGTATCGGTCAGGTGTGCCACCACGCCGGACTGCTTGGACACGAACATCAGCAGGCCCAGCATGAAGACGACGGAGACAGCAAGACATCCCTGGAACCAAAGTCTCGCGAAGCCCTCCCTTGTCTTCAACCAACCGACGAGGGAGCTCTTGCTGGCTTCGGAATCCTCGGGCTTGTCGACGAAGCGGCGCCAGAGGTCGTTCAGTCCATAGGCGAAGAGAATCCCGATGAGAAGGTGCATCGGCTGGGTGAACTTGATGGGGTTCCGGATCGTGGATGCGTAGGGCATCTCGTAGACGAGCCGGTAAACCGGAAAGTGCCTTCCGAAGGCGAGGAGCAGGCTGAGCAGGGCAAGTCCGCCAAGGCACCAGATGAAGCGCCTCTCGGTGATCGAGTAGGAGTCCTCCTGCTTGGAGAACGAAATGGCGAGGGCCCAGAAGGCAAAGATGGCCACGACGATGCCAAAGTGCTCGCCGGAGCCCGAGTATCGGTGAAGCATGGGATTCTGGAGCTGGGCCTGGGCCTGTGGATTGGTCTCGGCCCATTCCCTGATCTCGGCCACACGGGGACTTTCACCGACGCCTCCCCAATACTGGCCGCCCTCCGGTTCATCCATCCGGTATCCGAAAAGCCCAGGAATGACGAAGCGGAGCATCTCCTTCTTCGGAAGGCTCCATTGGGTGGCGAAGCTGTATTGGGCGTCCCGGGTTTCCTTGTCCTGCTTCGCGCCCTCGACCCCTTTGATCTGTGTGCTGACCAGCGACACGATCGCGTGCGTGGCAATGATGGCGGCCGTGGCGGCCATGACGCCCACTGCCAGGAGTCCCTGTCCCGCGTTCCTGGGTGATGGCTTCTCGCTCCGGGTCTCCTCGGCCTCCGGCTTGGGTTCCGCGGCCTCGGAGGATGGCTCAAGGGCGATCCGGGCAAAGACGATCATGGCGACGAAGACGCTGAAGATGGCGCCCATGTCATAGCCTTCCATGACGCCCATGCCCACGCAGGCGCCTGCGAGGATGAAGCGCATCCACTTCCGCTGAATCCAGCCCGAGAAGGCGAAACCGATGGCAAGGAAGGCCATTGCCCTCGATACCGCCCAGTAGGGAAGCCCCCAGCAGGCATTGGAGAAGGCACTCATGTTGAGCATGGCGGCCACGGCCGCAATGAGGGCGACATGGGGACGCATGCCCAGTTGCCGGAAGCAGAAGAGGGAGCAGGCCCCGAGAATCCAGAGAGCGATCGGGGGCGCGAATTTCTGGAAGGTGATGGCGTCCCCTCCAAGGGTGTCGATCAGGACCTCGGCCCCGAGGGTGACGGTGGGGCGGTTGGGGATGAGCTTGTTGCCAAACCAGTAGAGCGGCTGCCATGCGCCCTTCGTCTGTGAGATCAGCCCGTCCCAACCGGCCACCTGGCCGCCGAGGGGACTGTCATTGGAGAAGTGCACATAGCCGTCCTTGAAACTGTCCCTGAAGAGAAACAGAAGAAGGATCGCCATGACGATCAGGTGGACGCTGGTCTTCTGCGACCAGTCTGGTTTGTTTGGGGAACTGCTCATGAAAAGCCGGGTCCGGGATACTAGGTATCGTTGGCCCGGTGGCAAACAAGGAAATTAAGCCTGCAAGGCCATCGAGCTTATCTTGGAACGAAACAGGAATTCCATTGACCCCGCAATCGGTCCTTCGTGAGCATCCGGCCAGTTTTTCATTCCAAGGCCCACCGACGCATGCCACAGCTCGAATTCCAGTTGAAAGCAGCGCTGACCACCCTCGCTGGTGGTGAGGTCCTTGCCGAATGCCTTGGCAGCCCGGACATCTCGGTCCTGGAAAGTGACCCGAAGAAGGCGCTGGAAGGACTTCAAAAGCGCCTGTCGTCGGAACTCCGGCGCAACGGAGCCGTACTGGTCGACCGGCATCTTTCCCCCGGATCGATCCTTCTCGAGAAGATCACCATCGAGGTCAGCCCGGACAGTCGCTCCGAGCAGTGGCGTTCCCCGGTTTCCCTGGAGCTGGATGTGATCGTCTGGCGCAGGTCCGACAAGCTGGTGGTGGCGCGGGTTCCGGCGCTGGCGATCGAGGTGGCTGCGGCGGATGAGGAGAAGCTGAAAAGGGTGCTTCCCGGCCACATCCGCTTTGCCCTTCAACGACTGGACGCCTTTTCCTCCCTGGAAAGACTCGTCCTCCTTGAACGGGTCCAGAAGGTCACCTTCGAGGACTTGACCATCAAGGTGGCCATCCGCAACCCGGTGGAGGAGGCGGCCATGTCCAACGATGACCGGAAGGACCGCAAGACGGCCCTGGAGGAGTCGGCGGACAAGCTGAAGCCCGCCAAGCTCCCAGAAGGACTGATGCTGGGGCCTCAGCTGGCGAGGATCTCTGAGCTGCTGGGTGGAAGCTTTCCGGTGAGTGTCCTCCTGGTGGGGGCTTCCGGGACCGGGAAGACCACCCTCTTCCGGGAAATGGTCCGTCAGCGGAAGAAGCTGCACCTGGCGGATTTTGATTTCTACGAGACCTCCGGTTCGCGACTGATCGCAGGCAAGTCCGGCTTCGGCATGTGGCAGGAGCATTGCTCCCGTTTCTGTGCGGACCTCGCAAAGAAGCAGGCGGTCGTCCATCTGGGCAACCTCTTCGAGCTGGCGAATGTGGGTGCGAGCGTCCACAACGCGATGAACATCGCGGCCTTCCTGAGGCCCTTCATCGCACGGGGTGACATCCTTGTGGTGGCCGAAGCCACCCAGGACGAGGTGTCGCTCCTTGAACGCACGCAGCCTGCGCTCGTGGATGCCTTTCACAAGATGGAGGTCCGGGAGCCCGGTCATGAGACGCTGCTGGAAATTGTCCGGCTGCGGGCCGAGGGGCAGCGCGACCTTGGAGTGATTTTCGTGGAGCCGGCACTGGAGCAGCTGGTGGGGCTTCATCGTCGCTTTGCGACCTACTCAGCCAGCCCGGGCAGGCCCTTGAGGTTCCTGGACAACCTGATGGCCATGCAGGTGGATCCCCCCCCTGCGAGTCCGCAGAAGAAGAAGCTCAGGAAGAAGCTCAAGAAGGCAGCGAAATCCGGGCCGCCCAGGAAGGTGGTCGACGTGGATGTCATCCGCGCCTTTTCCGCCGAGACCGGGTTGCCTCTGTTCATGCTGGATGATGAGGTGCCCCTGGATCTCTCGGCGGCGGAGAAGTCCTTTGGCAAGAATGTCATCGGGCAGCCGGAGGCGGTGAACCGTGTCGTGGACATGATGGCCTCGATCAAGACCCGCATGTCGCGACCCGACAAGCCCATCGCCTCCTTCATGTTCATCGGGCCGACCGGGGTGGGGAAGACGGAAATGGCCAAGCAGATTGCGCGCTTTCTCTTCGGGGATGAAAGGCGGATGGCCCGCTTCGACATGAGCGAGTTCTCGGATCCGATCTCGGTGAACCGCCTCATCGGGAACACGGTATCCAGCGGTGAGGGACTACTGACCGCCAAGATGCGTGAGCAGCCCTTCAGCGTGGTGCTGCTGGATGAGTTCGAGAAGGCGGATGCCTCGTTCTTTGACCTCCTGCTCCAGGTGCTTGGGGAAGGACGCCTGACGGATGCGCGTGGTCGACTTGCCGACTTTCGCAATGCGGTCATCGTCATGACCTCGAACCTGGGTGCGGAAAGCTTTGGCAAGAGCATCGAGGGCTTCGGGACCTCGACGTTCAGTCCGGACCGTGCGCGGGAGCACTTCGAGTCGGAGGTGAAGAAGTTCCTCCGGCCTGAGATCTACAATCGTGTCGACCGGATCATCCCCTTCCTGCCACTCAGTGGTGAGACGGCGCGACTGGTTTCACGCAAGGAACTCAAGCGTGCCGAGATGCGAGATGGTGTCGTGATGCGGAAGCTGAAGCTGGATTATGGAGAGGACGTGATCGACTTCCTCGCCCGGAACGGCTTCGACGCCCGCTACGGGGCAAGGCCCCTGAAGCGGATCATCGAGCAGCGCCTCCTGACGCCCCTTGCGAGGGAGCTGAATCGTCGCCCTGAATCCTCGGTGCTTGCGGTCGAGATCTCCGTCTCCGGTGGGGACCTGCACATCAATACCGCCACCCGCCGGGATGAGAGCGGCCGCGTCCTGTCCAGCCACGCCAGTGGCAGTCCGGTCGCGGCTCTGGCGGATCGATGCCTGGACCTCAGGCGAAGGAGCCAGGCCCTCAAGGGTTCCCAGGTGGTGGCGACGCTTGAGGATTCCATCTCCTTCCTGCGTGCGCTCAAGCGGATGCTGGAACGGCAGGGGTGGATCCCGCCGGAGGATGAAGTTCGCCTCAAGAGACTGCCCAAGCACGAGAAGACACTCGAGGCCCTGGATGCCTTCCTTGCGGATGTGTTCAGGCTGGAGGACGAGATCGTGGGTGGTATTCATCGTGGCGAGGAACAGGATGCCACGGCGGTGCAGGGATGCCTCGATGGTTTCAACCGGAAGATTGATCTGCTGGCGAGGCAGCTGCTTGCGACAGGATTCACCAGTCCCAACTTTGTGGAGCTGATCCTCATTGCCTCCGCTCCTTCCACACTCCACGGCATGATCCGCCTTTACCGGGCGGTTTGTCAGCGGGTGAAGGCCAAGGTGAAGATGGACCTGTTTCGCAGGGAACCTGTCGAGGAGGGGGGCTTGGACAGGATGGTGGAGATCAAGGGAGCCACGCTCACCGAGGCCAAGAAGGGGGCGACGGCCGTGAGGCTCTCCATATCCGGGGACCTTGTCTGGCCCCTCTTTCAGAATGAGGGAAGACTGCATCAGTTTGTCGGTGGTGCGAACACCATGACCTGTCGTGTCCTCCTGAATGAGGAACTCACGGAGGAAGAACTTGTCTTTGAAAAGCTTCTCAGGACCGATCAGTTGCTCAATGACGGCATCGTGAGGCGCTACGATTCCAAGCGGCTCATTTTGGACGACCCGATCCTGGGGCGGCACCGGACCGATGAGCTGGAGATCGAGGATGTGCTTTCCGATGTGATGAAGGCCGCACTGGATCAATACCTGAAGGAGCTGCTGCAGTCGGGAGGAGGGGAGTAGCCATGCAATTCTCGATTCCCATCTATGTCGAGGTGCACCGATCCGGGCGTGGCGAGGACGAGTATGCAGCCCGTCCGCTCCTGATCGAGGGGAACCAGCGCAAGGCGGGAAGGCTCTCCAGGGTCACGCAGCGCCTGACCGTGGATCTCAGGAAGATGATCCGGGACTGCGCGGCCGAGAAACGCCAGGACCTGCTCGCAAGGTGGTCCTTCTGTCCGCAGCTGGAGGACGAGATCTTCAAGGCCAGGGTCGTGATCAAGAAGGCATCCTACGATGTCCGGCTGCTGCTGGTCTCCTACGAGGCCCTCGGCAGGCGCGTTGCCTTCTTTCCCATGCTGGAGGATTCGCTGTTCCTCCTGGAGCGGGGAGAGAACCTGAGGGAGCGTGCGCTGTCGGTGCTGGAGGATTACTTCCAGGAACGGGCCAGGGAGGATGATGAGATGATTCATCCGGAGGCAGTGAACCTCGTCGGTGAGGCGAGGTTGAGCCTGCTGGAACTGGACGTGGACATCCCCATGGACCTTCCGACGGAAAAGATCCAGGCCTTCAGCATTGCGGAGGACAGCGAGAAGATGAACGGCGCGCAGGAGCTGGCCAGGACCGGCCGCGAACTGAATGCCCTCTATCCCCACGACCTCCAACGGGCGATCATGAGAAGCAAGGAGGTGGCCGAGCTGAAGCGTTGCCTACTTGGTGAGGAAAAGCGGCCGGTGCTTCTCCTGGGGCGCCCGAAGAGCGGCAAGACCACCATTGTCCATGAGGCCCTTCACCAGATCCTTTCCGAGGACCAGAGCCCGAACAAGAAGAAGCTCTGGCTGCTTTCGCCGCAGCGGCTGGTCTCGGGCATGATGTATGTCGGCCAATGGGAGGAACGGCTTCTTGCCATCCTTTCCGAGGTTGAGAGGAAGGATGATGCGATCTTCTTTGACGACCTGGTCGGCCTTTTCCTTGCCGGCATCTCGGCCCAGTCCGACCTGAGCATGGGGCATGTCATCAAGCCACGGCTTGAGAAACGTCAGTTCCGGATGCTCGCGGAGATCACTCCGGAGGCCTTCCGCGTCCTCCAGGAAAGGGACCGGGCCTTCGCCGACATGTTTCATGTCATCCGGGTGGACGAGCCCGATGACGACACCAACACCCGGATCCTGATCGAGGTGCAGCGGCAGCTTGAGGGGCGTCATCGATGCCGGTTCAGTCTCGATGTCCTCAAGCAGGTGGTGGACATCAAGAAACGCTATGCCAAGGAACAGGCCTTCCCGGGCAAGGCGGCTGAGTTTCTTCTGCGCCTGGGAATGAAGTTTCCCGGGGAGAAGGTCAACCGGGAGAATTGCCTGGAGGAATTCCGGGCCTCGAGCGGACTTTCGGTGGATTTCGCGGATGCCGAGAGGCGCATGACCTATGACCAGGTGCTGAAGCGCCTGACATCGCAGGTGGTCGGTCAGGAAACCGCCGTCACGGCGATGGCTGAGGTGATCACGCTGGCACGTGCACGCCTGAACGATCCGGGACGTCCGCTGGGCTCCCTCTTGTTGCTGG
>CAZKNW010000210.1:692-7333 GCA_964554035.1 uncultured Verrucomicrobiota bacterium | reverse complement strand
ATCATAAATCATTCCAATTTTAACAAAACAATTGCCAAGGACAGCACTTTGACCGCCGGTCTGCGTCACCAGACGACCCAGACGGACGTGACCGCGGGAACCACTTCAGCCTCGGCCACCACCCTCTTTGCCGTTCTGGATCATGAGTTCACCGAGCGCATCAATTGCGGCATCCGCTCCAGCTTCCGGTCCTCCAGCTTCAACAATGGCGTGAACGATGGAAGTGACGACCTTTTCTTCAATATCGGAGTCAATGCGAGTTACGCCCTGATCATCGACCGTCTCTCTGCCGAGGCGGCCTACATTCATGATCGCCTTGATTCGGACCTTCTTGGCCGAAGCTTTTCGCGGAACCAGGTGTTTATTGGTTTGAGAGCCACCTACTAAGGCCTGCGGTCTTGCACCAATATTGATTTCAATGCAGAGGGCCGGATTCTCATCTGGCCCTCTTTTTTTTGACGTATGACGACAAACCAGACAAATGCCGACAGCGGTCTGCATTTTCTCGATTACTGGCGGATCATCCGGATCCGCAAGTGGCAGATCCTTGGGATTTTCCTGCTCGTGGTCACCACCGGCACCTTCATCACCCTGATTCTCCCCAAGCAATACACCAGTGCGGTGAGAATGGTGGTCAAGAAGGACATCAAGGATGCCCAAGGTGTCTCGGTGTCCTCCTCGGACTTCAACGTTGGTTTTGATCCCTATTTCATCCAGACGCAGTTTGAGATGATCCAGTCGCGGGAGATTCTCTACCGTGTGATCCAGGATCTCGGACTGAATGAAACCTGGGCCCAACGCTATGGGAACCCGGTGCCTTTCGAGACCAAGGAGACCTTTCGGTTCCTCATGAACAGCATGAGCGTCCAACAGCTGAGAAACACCGAATACATCGAGGTGAGGGTGACCAGCAAGGAGCCTGAAGAGGCTGCGCTGATCGCCAACCGGATTGCCGAGGTCTACCGTGAGCAGCGCATCAGCAACCGGCGCCAGCGCCTCTTGAAGGGGATCCAGACACTCCAGACCTCCAAGGAGGAGCGCCAGACCGAGGTTGCCAAGATGCAGTCGGAACTCGACCGGATGCGCACCGAGCTGGGGATATCCGACATCTCGGGTGAAGGTGTCACCGGAGGAATGACCCTTGAGCCGGAGACCCTCCGCAGGCTGGAAGCCGCGAGGATCGAAATGGAATCGGAATACATTGCGGCCGACCGGGTCCTGACCGGACTGGAAAGCAAGCCTGCCGGGGAGCTTGAGCGCGCGATCCTTGCCGTTCAGTTCGATGGACCGCTCTCACGGCTTCTTGAGCAGAAGGACCAGGCAGTCCTGACGCTTGAGGCGAAGCAGCAGGACTTTGGAGGCAAGCACCCAGAGGTGGAGAGGGCGCGGAGCACCCTGGCCAAGATCCAGGAGCTCGTCGATGAGAGCGTGAAGGGCATCTTGGATGGACTCAGAATCAAGCGCGACAGTCTCAAGGCCAGCCTGGACCAACAGGCGGAGCGGGTGAACGACGCCAAGAAAAAGAACATCGAGGTTTCCAATCTGTCGGCGCCGTTCTGGAAGCTCAAGCGTGAGCTGGAGCAGAAGAAAAAGCTCCTCGAGGTGGAGGAATTCCGGATCCAGGACACGATCCTGGATGCCGAGCTGACTTCTGCCGATGTGGTCAGGATCACCGACCAGGCCGAGGTCTCGACCAAGCCCTCGTTTCCCAAGATACCCCTGTTCATTGCCGCCAGCATTGCGGTCGGCCTGATGGCTGGTGTCGGACTGGCCTTTTTCATCGAGTATGTCGATACCTCGGTGAAGACCCTGGATGATGTGGAGGCGGCCCTCGAGGCCCCTGTCTTGAGCGTGATTCCCCAGCGCGTGGGTTCCCTGCTGGAGGAAGGGGCGGACAGTCCGCACGCGGAGGCCTATCGTGTCCTGAGGACGAATCTCCTTTTTGGCAGGGACGACGACAGCAAGAACACCTTCACGGTCATCAGTGCGGGAGCGGGTGAGGGCAAGTCGACGACGATCCTCAATCTGGCCGTCATCTTCGCGCAAAGTGGAGACAAGATCCTGCTGGTGGACTCCGATCTTCGCCGGCCAAGCCTCCACAAGCGACTGGGGGTCAGCAACTCGAAGGGGCTGACCAGTGTGCTTCTCGGGCAATCGACGCCAGAGGAGGCCATCCAGACAACCTCGGAGGAAAACCTGCACTTCCTTCCCAGCGGCAAGCTTCCCAGCAGTGCCATGGGCATCATGAACTCGCCCAAGCTCGAACAGTTTGCGAAGGACATGGCGAAGCGCTACGACTACGTATTCTTTGATGCTCCGCCGATCATGGGTGTGAGTGATGCTTCCATCCTTGCGAAGATGATGGACCTGACGATCCTGGTGATCCAGTACCGCAAGTATCCACAGGCCATGAACATCCGGGCCAAGCAGACTGTGGACAAGGTCAATGGTACCCTGGCCGGAGTCGTGATGAACAACATCAACATCGCCCAGGATTCCTACTACTATTACTACACCGGATACCAGTATGGGGGGCACTACTCCCGTGATGATGACCAGACCCCGGATGAGGAGCGCAACGGGGATACCTCCAACGGGAAAAAGGGGGCAGACCGTTCTGGACAGGGCTTGAAACAGAAGTATTGAATCGTTCCTCCGGCGACTGTTTACGAAAGAATCATGATGGACCTTTTTAGAAAAGCAACGTGTGCCCTTGGCTGGCTGGTGTTTCTGGTTGCGATGGCAGGTTGCAACAGCGATGGAGGCGGCTCGAGTTCGTCCCGCGTCACAGGCAAGACCAAGACTGTTCCCATGGAAGCCATCGAGCATTTTCTTGAATTCCGGGTGGGAGACAAGGTCTTCATCAATTTCTCCGGCACGATCACACCTCCTCCCAACCACCAGGAATCGGTGAAGGAGGACGGGACCCTGACGCTGCCGCTGATTGGCAATGTCGAGGCTGCTGGACTGACCGCCAAGGAACTGGAGGAGTCCATTCACAACAAGTATGTTCCCGACTACTACCGGCGCCTGACGGTGACCGTTCTGATGCAGGAGCGGCACTTCTGGGTCAGTGGTGAGGTCAAGCAACCAGGCATGCTTCCCTACCTGGGTGAAACCACCGTTCTCAAGTGCATCACCGCGGCCGGGGACTTCACCGATTTTGCGGATGAGCGCAAGGTGGAGCTGACACGGGCCAACGGGCAGATCTACACCGTGAACTGCCGCGAAGCGCAGAAGAGGCCCGAACTGGACCTGCCTGTCTACCCGGGTGACCGGATCGAGGTGAAGCGACGGCTCTTCTGATTTCGCCCCATGGTCCAGCTGCAGATTCTTTCAGGCCGGCAACAGGGAACCATCATCCCGGTTGCCGGTTTTCCCTTTACCATTGGCAGGTCCGGGAACGACACCCTTCAGCTGCCGGAACCAGGTGTCTGGGAGCAGCATGCGGTCATCGAGTCCGGTGAGGTTTCCGATTATGACCTTCGTGGACGCCCCAATGCGACCTTGATCCTGAATTCCGAGGTGGTGGAGAACGCCTCCCTGAAACCGGGCGATCTCCTGGTCCTTGGTGATGTCCAGCTGCGCTTTGAACTTGTCCCGGCCCACCAGCGGTCCAACCGGATGAGGGAGTCCTTCTTCTGGCTGCTGGTCCTCCTGGCCGTCGGTCTGGAGATCGGGCTGATCTTCTGGCTCAAGGCATCATGAGTGGGGGGGAGTCCCCAGCCTTCCGCGATGCAGCCCGCTTCTGGTTCAAGCTCGGGTTGATCAGCTTTGGTGGTCCCAGCGGACAGATTGCCATCATGCACTCCGAGCTGGTGGAGAAGAGAAAATGGATCAGTGAGGAGCGTTTCCTGCAAGCCCTGAATTTCTGCATGCTCCTGCCGGGTCCTGAAGCCCAGCAGCTCGCCGCCTACTGCGGCTGGCTGTTGCATCGGACCTGGGGTGGCATCGTTGCCGGATCCCTCTTCTTTCTACCAGCGGCCGTCCTTCTCTGGATCCTGAGCTACGTCTACATGGCCTTCGGAAACGTGCCTGACATCGTGGCGGTGTTCGATGGGCTCAAGTCGGCGGTGCTGGCCATTGTGATGGTGGCGGTGATCCGGATCGGCACCAAGGCGCTGAAGACACCCGACAGGTGGGGCCTGGCTGTGGCCGCCTTCGTGGGGATCTTTTTCTTCAAACTGCCGTTCCCTCTCATCGTCTTTTCCGCCGCCCTGATCGGCTGGTTGATGGGGAGGGGGAAGAAGCCGGATTCAGGATCGGATCCAAAGGAGCAGCTTGAGGAATTGAAGGGACTGCCTGCCTGGAAGGTGATTGTGTTTGGGGCTTTGATCTGGGTGGCGCCTGTCCTGGGCTTCCATGCATGGCTCGGCCTGGATCACGCCATCGTCCAGGAGGGACTCTTCTTCAGTAAGGCGTCCATGGTCACCTTCGGCGGTGCCTATGCGGTGCTGCCCTATGTCGGACAGCAGGCCGTCGAGGTGCATGGATGGATGGATGAGGGACAAATGATGGATGGACTGGGGCTTGCGGAAACCACACCGGGCCCGCTGGTCATGGTCCTTCAGTTCGTGGGCTTCGTGGGTGGCTGGCAGAATCCCGGAGATCTTTCGCCCGTGATGGCTGCGACCCTCGGTGCCTTCATCACGACATGGGTCACCTTTGTGCCCTGCTTCATCTGGATCTTCCTGGGTGCACCCCACGTGGAAAGGTTGCGTGGCCATCCGGGTTGGAGTGCGGCCTTGTCTGCCGTCACGGCGGCCGTGGTGGGTGTCATTCTCAACCTGGCCATCTGGTTTGGGTTGCATGTGCTGGTCCCGGAAGATGGGCCATTCAACTGGTTTGGCCTTATCGTCTCGATTGTGGCCTTCGTGGGAATGTATCGCTTCAAGTGGGATTTGGTTCCCGTGGTGCTTGGAGCGGGAGTGCTGGGTTGGCTGAAGATGTTCCTGCTTTGATCCGCAGATGTCGCAGATGACGCAGATGGATTCTTTTCTCTGTTTCTCTCTGTGAGCTTTGTGGTTAGGCCAGCATCGGCTTCACCAGATGACCATGCACATCGGTCAGGCGATAGTCGCGTCCCTGGAAGCGGAAGGTCAGCTTCTCATGGTGGACACCCAGCAGGTGAAGCCAGGAGGCATGAAGGTCATGGACGCTGACGGGATTCTCCACGATGTTGTAGGAGTAGTCATCGGTTCTGCCAATGACGGTTCCGGGTCGTACACCTCCACCCGCCATCCACATGCTGAAGCATCTTGGATGATGATCGCGGCCATACTGTTTGGGTCCGAGGTCACCCTGGCAGTAGACAGTCCTTCCGAACTCGCCGCCCCAGATCACCAGGGTGTCGTCCAGGAGTCCCCTCTGCTTGAGGTCGGTGATCAGTGCGGCGCTGGCCTGGTCGGTGTTGCCACTCTGCTTCCTGATGCCGCCCGGCAGATTGCCATGCTGGTCCCAGCCTCGATGGAAGAGCTGGACAAACCGCACCCCGCGTTCGGTCATCCTGCGGGCAAGCAGGGCATTGTGGGCGTAGGTTCCCGGCTTGCGGGCATCTTCCCCATAAAGTTCAAAGGTCGAGTCGGGTTCGGAGGAGACGTCCGTCAGTTCCGGAACAGAGCTTTGCATCCGGAAGGCCATCTCATACTGCGCGATGCGCGTCTGGATCTCCGGATCACCGGTGACGTCGGAGCGCATCTGGTTGAGGACGTTCAGGTCATTCAGGGTTTCGCGGCGCAGCTTGTCGCTCATGCCCGTTGGGTTGTTCAGGTAGAGCACCGGATCCTTGCCTGAACGGAAGCGCACTCCCTGGTGGCGTGATGGCAGGAATCCGGATCCCCACAGGCGGTCGTAAAGAGGCTGGCCACCACTGCCTGAGAGCATCGCAACGAAGGCGGGCAGGTTGGCGTTCTCGCTACCAAGCCCATAACTCAACCATGATCCGATGCTGGGTCGACCGGCAATCTGGAATCCGGTCTGCATGAACGTGATCGCAGGATCGTGGTTGATCGCATCCGTATGGACGGAACGAATCAGGCAGAGGTCATCGGCAACCTTGGACAGGTGGGGCAGGACCTCGGAAAGCTCAATGCCGCTCTGCCCGCACTGGTTGAACTTGAAGATGGAGCGCGCTGCAGGAAAGGAGCTTTGTCCCGCCGTCATCCCGGTCAGTCTCTGTCCGTTGAAGACCGAGTCAGGCACCTCTTGACCATGCACCTTGTCGAGGTGGGGCTTGGGATCGTAGAGGTCAATCTGGGAGGGGCCGCCGGACTGGAACAGGTAGATGACCCGCTTGGCCTTGGGGGCATAGTTGGGAAAGGTTCCCAAACCGGCATGTGTGTTGCCGGGATTCAGGAGAGAGGCGAGTGCCGCGGCTCCGATGCCCCGTGCGGAGCGGTCGAAGAAGTGGCGACGGGTCATTTCCAGAGGTGAGTTCATGACTTATTCGCGGGTGGTGGTCTCGTCGAGGTTGAGCAGCACGTTGCAGACAGCGGACATGGCAATCAGCGGTTCGGTCTCAAGTTCCGGATCCGACTCGGAATCGCCGACCTTGAGGACGCCGGAAGCGGCCTTGCCGGTTGCCTTGATCTCGGCGAGGTAGCGTTCATAGGCGGAGGTCAGGACCACCAGTTCCTGGTTGG
>CAZKNW010000210.1:0-682 GCA_964554035.1 uncultured Verrucomicrobiota bacterium | reverse complement strand
ATAGAAAGGCGCTTCGAATCCACGTCTCGGGGCTTCCTTCGCCCTCCTTCATCACCCGTTCGGCGAGCTTGCGAGCGGTCTCGACGAAGGCGGTCTCGTTCAGGAGGGTCAGGGCCTGAAGGGGTGTGTTGGTCCTCTTGGGTTTCACGGAACAGACCTCGCGATCAGCCGTGTCGAGCACGGCCATCGAAGGTGGTGCGAGGGTGCGTTTCCAGTAGGTGTAGAGGCTGCGGCGGTAGAGGTCGTCCCCCTTGTCCTGCTTGTATCTGAAGTTGCTGGCCTCGGACCAAAGCCTGGCGGGCTGGTAGGGCTTCACGGAAGGCCCGCCCAGTTTCTCAACGAGCAGCCCTGAAACAAAGAGTGCCTGGTCCCGGAGCAGGTTGCCGGCGAGTTTCTTTCGTGGTGACCGAGCATAGAAGACGTTCTCCGGGTCCTTTGCCAGCAGCGCTTTGTTGAGGTTGGAGCTCTGCCTGTAGGTGACACTCATCACGAGTTGCTTGAGGGTGCGCTTGATGTCCCATCCGTGTTCCATGAAATCCACCGCCAGCCAGTCGAGCAGTCCTGGATGGGTCGGAAGATTTCCCTGGGATCCGAAGTCCTCGGTGGTCTTCACGAGTCCCTTGCCAAACAGGAGCTGCCAGTAGCGGTTGACGGTGACCCGTGCCGTAAGCGGGTGATCACG
>CAZKNW010000209.1:0-7373 GCA_964554035.1 uncultured Verrucomicrobiota bacterium | reverse complement strand
CACCGTCACCTATCAATGGATTGCAAACCGCCTTGCGATGGGGAGCCGGAGCTATAGCTATGTCCCAAACCTCGTCTACGGCCAACGTCGCTAAACAGAGCTAATGTCAAAAAAGAGGACCGACCCCCGTGCAAGATTTGAATCGCGCCTTCAGCGCTATTTGATTCTGGTGTATCGGTTCCCAGGGCTTCGCAGGCTTCACCCTGGGCTGGATTTGGGACGGGCCGTTGGCCCTGAGGTCTCGATGTCTTGAAGCACCGAAGGTGTGTTTCATGTGTAGCCTAGGGTGAAGCCCTAGGTTTGATGTCGCTCATCTCAATAAGGGCTGAAGGCCTGTCTGAACGATGCCTTCACCGTCTAAGAGACTTTCACGCCATGGGCCTTGAGAGGGAAACGCGGAGAGGCGTATCCAAGTTGAAATGAAACGATCCAAAAGAAGTGGAATTGAGCTGGCGTCCCTGACGAAGGGTGACAAACTGAAGGTGGAATTGGCGATGAAACTGAGAACGGAAACCACCGTCACCTATCAATGGATTGCAAACCGCCTTGCGATGGGGAGCCGGAGCTATGTCCAAAACCTCGTCTACGGCCAACGTCGCTAAACAGAGCTAATGTCAATAGTGAGAACCGACCCCGTTATTGATTACAGCAAACCCTATGAAAATAAAATTCCAAAAGAGGCCCTTCCACTTGGCGCGATATATTAGTAGTTTATTTATTGTCTCAATATCAATACTGATGATCAGCGTCGTTGCTGACATCGGTGCTGATGCTTTGACTCGGTTTCCAGTTAGGGGGGAGTATTTTTCTGTGTATTACGGAAATAATAGTGAGGGACAAATTAAATTCATCGCGGCTACAGCTGATGGTGTTGATGTGAGTGATTGGAAGAGAGTGGGTAAGATAATCAGTTCTAGTGATGAGGATACGCGATCTGTCTTCATCGATAAAGATGGACGGGAAATCAATTTGGTCAAAGAAGGGGTGACTACAATTGTCATAGCTAAAGAGGATAGGGATGTGTGGATTACGGTTTCTCCTCCAATTTCGGTCGCGAAAGAAGATCTTCGGGCGGTGGTGCAACAAACCTTGGCTTTCTTCGTAAGTATTAATTTTGGTTCCGGTAAATCGAAAGTTCCAGAACACTAATTTATCGAAAAATAGCAATCAAAAGTTTTATTCTTTTACAGAGACTGGCATTGCTCTTGGGGGTGTAGGCGGCGGTTTTGGTTGTGTCGAGCTTGGTTGTTTTTGGGGCTTTAGGGATGCCTTTTAAGAAGGCTTTTAAAGGAGTTGTTCCATTGAGTCCTCGGCCCTGATGGGGCGTTCTTCGTTTCGATTGGCGCGAAACCCAGGCCTGACCCTGGGCTGGAGTTGAATCGGGCCGTTGGCCCAACGATTCGACTACACCTTCATCTAAAACGCTCCTAGCTTCGCAGCAGTCCCGAGTTGGCCCTGAGCCAGGCTTCGGCCATCCTGTAGTCAGGACACACCTTTTCGACCTCGTTCCAGAACCTTTGGGAGTGGTTCATCTGCTTCAGGTGCATCAGCTCATGGAGGATGATGTAGTCCCTCACCGTTTCCGGTGTCTGAACCAGTCTCCAGTTGAGGTTGATGTTTCCCTTGATGGAGCAGGAGCCCCAGCGTGATTTCTGGTTCCGGACGGAGATCCGGCCGACCCTCAGTCCCAGGCGGGCGGCGAATTCCCGGGTGAGTATGGGAAGCTCCCCGGCCGAAAGGTTCCTGAGAAAGGTCTCGACGCAGGGACGCAGGTCAGTCCCGTTACCGGACAAGGGAATCACAAGGTCCGCGAGGTGTATGAACAGGGATCCCTCATCGAGTTCCAGGTTGTGATGCCGGCCACGATAGAGAACATCATCCCCCTTTTTCCAGGGACGTGGGCCGCTTTCGCTTTTGGCCTGCCGACGTTGTTCCTCGATCCAGTCGATCTTGGACTTGGCAAAGAGGAGCGCCTGACGCTGGCTGCCACTTCGGGGGACGGTGATGGTCGCCGAGCCGTCCTGTGCCACCCGCAGAATGTAGCGTCGCGCCCTGGGGTTGCAGTGCAGAACGGCGTCGATGGCATTGCCGCACGAGAGTGTGAGTGCCTTCTCCTTCCTGATCGACTTCATGGTTACGACAATTCGAGGTCTTGATTGCCATCCGGTCGGCTGGAGCCTGGACCGGAGGGCATTGCGGAATGGGTTCAGGTTCTTGAAAAAATGAGTGCGGTCTGGCTTCCCCAGAAACCGCTGGAGAGGCTCAGGACGTTGGGAGCGCCGAGAGGACGGCTTGATCCCGTCACGAGGTTGATGGGGCAGTCTTCGGCGGGAGAAGTCGTGTTCCGCGTGTGGGGAATCACTTCGTCCTGGATGGCACGGATGGAAAGGATCGCCTCAAGGGCGGGGGTGGCTCCAACGCAATGTCCGGTGATGGGCTTGGTGGAGGAGACAGGGACCTCAGCCATGCCTGAATCCAGCAGGGCATTGCTCTCGGCACGGTCATTGATCCAGGTGCCGGTACCATGGGCGTTCACCCAACCGATCTGGCCGGGTGAAAGCTCCGCCATGTCCATTGTGCGGCCGATCAGTTTGGAAAGGGGTTTACCATCTTCCGTGATGCCAACCCTGCCCGCCATGTCCGTGGCCGTGGCCCATCCCTTCAGGATGGACTGGATGGGAATGTCGCGCTTGCGGGCGTGGCTGGCGCGCTCGAGGACCAGGAACCCGGAGCCCTCGCCAAGGATCAATCCGTTCCTGGCTTCGGAGAAGGGCCTGCACATTGTCCGTGGGTCCTCTCCCTCGGCAAGGACACCTGCAGCCTGGAGGCAACGCATGACCGTGGGTTCGAGGGGGGATTCGGTGCCGCCGGCAAGAGCCACGTCGATCGTGCCCAGGATCAGTTCCTTGGCGGCCGCGATGATGGCGAAGGCAGCCGAAGCACAGGCCGCCGACAAGGTGTAGGCAGGTCCGGTGACCCGGAATTCCTGTGCAAGGGATCCGCTGAGGCTGGCGATGGTTCCCGCAGCGGCAAGGGTTGGGAAGAAGTTCCTTCGATTGAGCTGTTCGTGTGCCTGGCCCCACTTGTTGACGGGGCCCCTGGATGTGCCGCAGAAGATGCCGATGCGATCCGGGGAAACAGGGCTGTCTGGAAGACCGGCATCCGCCCATGCCTCGCGTGCGGCACGGGATGCCAGGTGCACGGAGCGGTCCATCTTGCGCAAGTCCCTTGGAAGCCCGGCGACAACCTGTTCGTTGTCCATCCGGCAAGCGGGGAACCGATGGTCGGGGAGGGAATCAGGACGGATCCAGCAGGCGTTGGATTCACCACTCAACACCTGCTTCCACAGCCCGTCTGCGGAGGACTGCCCGGCACCAACGGCACCCATGCCGGTGACTGTGACGGGATCATCCTGAAGGGCTTGAAGAACAGCGCTCGCAAACATCAAGGGGCGGCATTGTTCGGCTTGGCGTCAACAATGCAACCAAGGAATTCAGGGCCCACCTGTGCAGGGTGTTTCCGGATGAGCAGGAGGGCTGTTTCAGCCATGGAGGCGAGGACATGTCCTTCGAATTCCGTCACGTTGTCCCGAGGTTCGATCGGCGCTGCGAAACGGATCTCGCAGGACATGGCGCGTGGTCGCGAGATGAAGACGGGAACGATCACGGCATTGCTCCGGATGGCCATTCGAATGAGCCCGCTGTTCAGGCGGATGCGACCTTCGCCCATGGCGACGACGGGTCCGGGAAAGGCGTCTCCAAGATCCACGGCAGCAAGCAGCATGGCCCCCTTTCGCAACCAGCGCATTGCCTTCAGGAGATCGGTGGCGGTTGAGAAGGCGTTGGGCCATGGCCTGCCTTCCAGTCGATCCTTCCAAATTCGGAAGGCGGAACGTTCGTCGGTCCGTTCCCCGACGAGGCCTGCCACCGGGAGTTCCATGGAGCGAAGCCAGTAGCGAAGATTGAAAAGGGGACCCACATGGAACGTGACGAGGATCACGGGGCGCCTCGCCCTGTTGAGTTCGAGCAGGGGGGCGATGCCTTTGACCTCGCAGCGGTGTTGCCATCTTGGAAGATGGAAGCGATCGGGCCAGCAGGCTGCGATGCGGTCCATGCGGTTGAGCAGTTGTTCATCGCGCTGGGCCGCTTCGTCTGGAAGCTGAATGGCTGGATCGAGCAGGTGAAGCTTCTGGAATTCGTTCACCCCGGGGATGTCCTTCTCGTGCCTAATGAGGAGGGAGAGTCTGCAGAGCCATTGCAGGAGAATGAACAGAAGGCGCTGCGGAAGGACACCCTCCAGCCAGCGGAGCGACTGGAAGACGATCTTTCGGCTCAGGTTCATGGGAGTTGCCGGAGGATCGTGTGGGAGAGGACGAGGTGCAGCAGCAGGAACAACAAGCCGGGGATGGCAAACCAGTGGAAGAGTTCCTCGTGAAGGACAAGGGCATGGGATTCGAAGTCGGTCTTCTCGAGTTGATCGATTTCGTTGTAGATCCGGTTCAGGGTCTCGGTGCTGTCGGCACGGTAGTAACGGGCTCCAGTCTTGTCGGCTATCTTTCTCAGGGAATCCTCGTCGATGTCGACTTTCGTCATCCGGTAGCTGGTGCGTCCGAAATAGTCCCGGACTGGAGTCCTCGCCTCGCCCTCGGTTCCCACCCCGATGGTGTAGACCTTGATCCCCATGGTACGTGCCACCTCGGCCGCGGTCTCGGGCGGTACTTCGCCCCGGTTGCTCTGGCCGTCGGTCATCAGGATGATGATCCGGCTCGTGGCGTCGCGGTTCCTGAGCCGGTCCACGGAGGCGATCAGGGCGGAACCCACGGCAGTCCCGTCCGGAATGGAACCGGCTTCGAGGCGGGAAAGGTTGGCCTTTACGAACGGGTGATCGAGGGTGATGGGGGAGGCGATGAAGGCCTCAGCGGCGAAGGCAACCAGGCCGATGCGGTCGGAGGGGCGATGATCGATGAATTCGGAGACGACATTCCTGGCGACCGTGATGCGGTTGGCGGGGACGCCATTGGTTTCGAAGTCCTCCGCCAGCATGCTGGTTGAAAGATCCATGGCCACCACGATCTCGACCCCGCTGGCCTGGATCTTCTGCTCTCCCGTTTCCTTTTGTGGCCGCGCAAGGGCGGGAATCAGCAGGAGGATGCCCAGGATCAGGAGAACCCTTGAGAGGGTTCCGGTCCGATCCCGATGGTGCCGGGCATCCCCGATGAGGAGTGTTGAGGAAAACAGCATGCTTTCGCCCATCCCCTTCCGGCCTGCCCACCAGAGAAGGGGGATGATTCCGACGAGAAGCCAGAGCATCTGGGGATCCGAGAAGGTCATGTTTCCGTTCGGGGGCACATGTCTTCCCGGACAAGTGAGCGGGCCGCCTCAAGCAGGTTGTCCAGTGGGGGATTGCCGCGGCTGAAACGGCGATCCTCAAGGGAGTGAAGGAGGACCCTCCAGTCAGAAGCCCTTGCAAGGGAATCCGTCCCGGGTATCAGCTCCTCCAGGGACTTGTCTTCCGTCTTGATGCCCAGGGCTCCCTGAAGGAACTGCCTCAGGGCCTTTGCCAGTTTGTCGGGGAGTTCGGGATCGTCCGGGCTGAGTCCATCCAGGGCTTGGATCGCGTCCAGTCGGGGATCCTGATGGGTTGTGGCTTGCTTCAGTTGACGGGGCGCGATCCACCGATCCATCCCCAGGTAAACTCCGGCCACGATGGGGACCAGGAGACCTGCCCAACCCAGCCAGCGCGCCGGGGAGGGAATGTCGAATTCGGGTGCAGGTGGTGAGGGTTCCAGTTGCTCCAGCGGAATGTCGGCCAGCTCCTTCTCCATTTCCTCGATCAGGGCCTGTCCGGAGGCAGCCCTTGCGGAAGGCTGGGCAAGGAGGCTGAGGAAGACCAGGATGATGGATAATGTTCGTGCGCCGGGGCGCTTTCGTGCCCTCATGGAGAAGAAGCGGGAGAGCGCCATCGGGATGTCATCGCCCGTACTGATGTCCTGGTGATCCACCCCGACCGAGCGGAGGAGTTGATCGAGTCTGGATGTACGGGCCTGCGCGGATTCGCGGTATCGTTCGCGGAAGGCGGCATCCGCGGTGTTGATGACACGGGTGTCGCCTGTTTCCGCATCCTCCAGCACCACCCGTCCCACATCCGGAAGGTCTGATTCTCGGGCATCCGTGACGCGAAGCAGGCAGAGATCATGGCGGTGATTTCCCTGCTGCAGGGCGGATCGATGTCTTTCCGGAGCCTCGGAAAGTTCGATGAAGTCGGAGATCAGGATGACGAGCGACCTGCGAAGGTGTGCATGGTGCAGGAAACCAAGGGCTGCCTCCATGCCGTTGCCTTCGTTGTCCGATCCCGGCGGATCCACCATGTCCCGGATCAGGCGAAGTGCATGCCGCCGCCCCTTCTTCACTGGTGTGTGACCCTCCACCTTTCCATCGAAGAGGAAGAGTCCCACCTTGTCCTGGTTGGTGATGGCGCTGAAGGCCAGCATGGCGGCGGTCTCGATGGCGGTGCTCCTCTTCGATTTGCCGGCGGAGCCAAAGAGCATGGACCGGCTGGTGTCCAGGCCGATGAGGACCGACATCTCACGTTCCTCCGTGAACTGTTTCACGAAAGGTGCGTTCATCCGGGCGGTGATGTTCCAGTCGATGAACCTTACCTCGTCGCCGGGTTGATACTCGCGAACCTCGTCGAAGAGGATGCCGCGTCCCTTGAAGGCGCTTCGATACTGGCCGGAGAGCAGATCCCGGACGGCACGGCGTGAGACGAGTTCCACCCGCCTCACCTCATTGAGGATTTGCTGGAGCGGGGTGGCCAAGGGCTCAGGGGACGGGGATGGAGTTGAGGATGAGTTCGACGACCTCGTCGTTGCCGAGGTTGCGGGCCTCGGCCTCGAAGGACACGGCGACCCTGTGACGGAGGACGTCCGGGGCGACGCTCTTGATGTCCTGTGGCGTGATGTAGTCCCTCCCGTTCAGGAAAGCGTGGGCCTTGGATGCGAGTGCCAGGGCGATGGTTCCGCGGGGAGAGGCTCCCAGTTCGATCAGGTGGTCGGCGTCGATCTTGTAATGGGAAGGCTTCCGCGTGGCGCAGACGAGGTCCACGATGTAGTCCTTCAGTCGCTCGTCGACATGGATCTCATTGATGATCTCACGTGCCCTGAGGATGTCTTCGCTGGAGGCAACGGCCTTGAGCGGCTGGGGAAGGGTGGTCCTGGCCATGCGATCGAGGATCTCCCGCTCCTCATCCCGCGATGGGTAGTCGATACGGATCTTGAGGAGGAAGCGGTCCAGCTGGGCCTCGGGCAGGGGATAGGTGCCCTCCTGCTCGACGGGGTTCTGGGTGGCGAGGCCGAGAAAGGGCTCGGAGAGTTT
>CAZKNW010000208.1:0-7377 GCA_964554035.1 uncultured Verrucomicrobiota bacterium | reverse complement strand
GATCTGCAAGAAGCGTGGTTACATTGAGGAATCTTCATGTGAGGTGCCGAAGAAATCGGAAGAACCTCCATCCTCGGGAGAATGAGTGCTGCCAAGGTCTCCGGTCGGCTTCGGGAGTTTGTGAATCCTGAGAAGCGGGACTTCTATCCGAAATTCTTCCGCGCTGGGAAAGGCGGCTATGGGGAAGGGGATTCCTTCCTTGGAGTCGTTGTTCCGGACCAGCGAAAGGTCGCACGGGAGTTTTGGGACCTGTCACTTGAGGATGGTCGGAAGCTGCTGGTTTCCCAATGGCACGAGGAACGCCTGACCGCGTTGTTCATTCTCGTGAAGCAATTCGAAAAGGGCGATCTCAAGGATCGGAAGGCGATCTATGACCTCTACTTTGAATGTCTGGATCAGGTGAACAACTGGGACCTTGTGGATGCGTCCGCCCATGTGATCGTTGGAGGCTGGCATCAGGACCGAAGCCGGAGGAGGCTTCATCAGTTGGCGGATTCCCCGATTCTCTGGCGTCGTCGTATCGCCATGATCGCGACCTTCCACTACATCAGGCAGGACGATTTTGACGATGCGATCGCGGTTGCGGAAAAACTGGTGGCCGATCCTCACGACCTGATCCACAAGGCCGTGGGATGGATGCTTCGGGAGATTGGCAAGAGGGATCAGGAAGTGGAAAAGGCGTTCCTCGATCGACACGCTCCTCACATGCCACGGACCATGCTCCGTTATGCCATTGAGAAATTTCCGGAAAAGGTTCGAAAGGAGTATCTTTCACGGAGCCACTGAGCATCGCGGAGAGGCCCTTTTTGAAATGCAGGCATTTCAATGATCTCCGTGACTCCGTGAGAGGGTCTCTTCCCGTCTTTGCCTTTGTCTTCGCCCCTGATAGGTTGGCCGAGCTGACGACGTTGTATGGCCAAACCGAAATTCATTGAGCTTCCGGGCAAGATCCGGGTCCCCATCCTCTGGGAGGATGCCGCCGTGCTGGCGGTCGACAAGCCTGCCGGCTGGATGCTGGCGCCGGATGACTGGGTCAATACCCGTCGCAACTTCCAGCTGGCGCTGGAATCCTCAGTGGCCCATCGCGACTACTGGGCGCGTGTCCGCTCGATCAAGTTCATCCGCTACATTCATCGCCTCGACGGAGACACCAGTGGCGTCCTGCTGCTGGCCAAGTCGCACGGTGCCCTGAAGGCCTATTCCGAGATGTTTCGCCAGCGCAGCATTGAGAAGCGTTACCTGGCTGTGGTGCGCGGTGTTCCTGAAAAGGACAAGTGGACCTGCGAGGCTCCCCTGGAGACCCTGAAGACCAAGCCGGTCCGGGTGCAGGTCTCCCCGGAAGGAAAACCCTCTGAAACCCATTTCAGGGTCCTCGAGCGTGGCATGACCAACTCGCTGGTGGAGGCGGTTCCGACCACGGGGCGTACCCATCAGATCCGCGTGCATCTCCTGGAGTCTGGACATCCCATCGTGGGTGATCCGATCTACACTGAGTTGTCGAGGGAGCGTGGACGGGTGGCCAAGCATGTTTACCTGGGGCTGCGTGCCGTGGAACTGGCCTTCAAGGATCCTTTCCGCAGGCGCCTGGTCCGGGTGAAGACCGACAATGAAAAGTGGCTGCGCTCCTTTGGATTCGGAAAGAAGCCTGAAGGTGAGGCTGCGGAGGAGAAGCAGCAGCCCAAGGAATGATGCGCTGTTTCCTTCCCATCCTGTTGCTGTTTGCGGTGTCCTCTCACGGAGCGGCGCAGTTCCCGGAGGGCTTTTTCAGCGAGGACCGGATTCAGGAGGGCAACGAACTGGCCGATGTGGTCTGCGCCTCCTGTCACCTTCGTCCTGATCCGGGAATGTTGATCAAGGAGGATTGGATGCAGGGGGCGCTGCCCTGGATGATGGGTGCCATGGGGCTGGCCCCGGTCCGGGTTCCCAATCCGGCCGATCTGGAATTGATCCGCAAGTCAGGCCGGATCCTCGATCCCCCTCCCATCTCCCATGAGGACTTCGGCAAGATCATCGCCTACTACCTGAGTGGCGCACCTGAGCAATATCCTGAGGGTGGTATTCCCAATGTGAAGCGGGGTGTCCCCGGTTTTTCCATGCATCCGGCTGACTATCGATCCGTCGAGCCGACGACCATGATGGTTCAGCACGATGGATCAAAGGGGCTTTGGATTGCGGATGCCAAGTGGAACAGCCTCGTGAATCTTGATGCGACCGGAAAGGCCCTTGGCACGATTCCGATCCGTAATCCAGTGGTTCAGGTCCGCCATGGGGAAAAGGGCATGGACGTGCTTTCCATCGGACGTTTCTTCCCAACGGAGCAGAGGTTGGGAAGTCTCTTGCGACTGGAGCGACAGGGGGAACATTTCCGCAATCCGGAGATCCTGATCGATGGACTGCACCGACCGGTCCATGCGTCCTGGGGCGACCTCAATGAAGACGGAAGGGAGGACGTTGTGATCTCGCAGTTCGGCTGGTATGGCGGAAGGTTCTCATGGTTCGAGAAGAAGGGGGAGGATGGTTATGAGGAGCATCTGCTCTTCGACAAGCCGGGTTCCCTGAAGTCGGTGATCCTCGATTGGAACGACGATGGACACCCCGACATCCTGAGCTTGGTGGCACAGGAAACGGAGGCGATGCTTCTTTTCGTGAACAATGGGAAGGGTGAATTCAGCGAGACCCGCCTTTTCCAAAGGCACTCCGGCTTTGGGCACACCCATTTTGAATTGCTGGACTGGGATCGGGACGGGGATCAGGACCTGCTGGTGACCAATGGGGATCTTGGAGACTATGCTTCGGCACATCGTCCCTACCATGGTATCCGGATCTACCGTAATGATGGATCTGCGGGGTTTGAAGAGGCGTGGTTTCACCCCATGCCCGGTGCCTACAAGGCCTTGGCCCGGGACTTCGATCAGGATGGGGATCTCGATATCGCCGCGATCTCCTATTTTCCGGATTTCTCGAAGGGGAATGATGGAGGTTTCCTGTTCCTTCAGAACCAGGGAGGAAATACCTATGAGGCCTCTACCTTTGGGCGTGCCTCGGACGGGCGATGGCTGACGATGGACGTCGGAGACATTGACAGGGATGGGGATGAGGACATCGTGTTGGGGGCTGCCAACAAGGCCCCGGGGAACGTGCCGAAGGCCCAGGTCGATCATTGGAAGAAGACCAGGACGTCGGTGATGATCCTGAAGAATGGACTGAGATAGAAAGCGATTCCACCATGAGCCTGAACCCGGAAAAATCCACGAAGGGCAGATACGAGGAGAATGATGAAGGCCTCGTCTTTGGTGTGGTGCTCGATGGAAAGGGAGGCGGTCGACAGGTGGGCTGGCGGGACCTGGACCAGCCATTGGCCGAAGGTGAGATCCTGTGGCTTCACCTGGACTATGAGCATGAACGCGTGGTCCGCTGGATCGAGGAATCCTCGGGCCTCGATGAATTCTCAAAGATGGCGCTGATGGCGTCGGAACCGCGGCCGAGGAGTCTGGTAAAGGATGAGACCCTTCTCGCGACGCTTCGTGGTGTCAACCTGAACCCCGGAGCCGATCCCGACGACATGGTATCGCTCCGTGTCTGCGTGGAACCCAGGCGGATCATCACCCTCAGGCACCAACGGGTCATCGCCGTCCGTGCCCTCAGGGATGAGATCCTTGCGGGGAAGGGACCCAAGGATGGCAACGAGTTCTTCTGCCAGTTGATCGAACGGCTTTTGGACCTGATGGAGGAGGTGGTCGAGAACCTGGAGTTCGAGGTCGACCGACTGGAGGAGGACATCATCGATGGACACATGGAGACGATCCGGCAGGAGATCAATTCCCTGCGGCGCATGGCTATCGGGTTGAGGCGCTACATCGTGCCACAGCGACAGGCCATGAGTCGTCTGGTGAGCGAGGACGTGAAGTGGTTTACCGAGCGTACGCGAGGGCATCTTCGCGAATTCACCGATCGCCTGACGCGTTTCGTTGAGGATCTCGATGCCGCTCGGGAAAGGGCGGCGGTCGTTCAGGAGGAGTTGGCAGGTCGGGTGTCCGAGCGGATGAACGAGACCATGTACATGATCTCCGTCTTTACTGTGATCTTCCTGCCTCTGGGCCTTCTGACCGGACTCCTGGGCATCAATGTTGGCGGCATGCCAGGAGTCGAGAACAGCCATGCCTTCTGGATCGTCTGCGGCCTCCTCGTGGTGCTCACCGTGATCTCCATCCTTCTCCTTCGGAAGAAGCACTGGCTCTGACTGGGACTCGAATCGCCAATTCTGAATATCGAATGATGAATGTCCAAATGGAGGGATAAGCTCCTGTGCGTCCCGCCTTTTGATGAAGCATTGAGGGTAGGGACGCATCGCTGAGGCGTCCCTCTATTCAGGGGCTGGCATTGTGGACCAATGGTGTTTGTGGTAGCCGCCTGATTGGTAGGGCGATCACTCCGTGAGCGCCCGAGCTTGGCGTCTCTGTGCCACGTAGCTTTCTGGACCCTTCTGCTATGGAGGGACAAGCTCCTGCGCGTCCCAAGAATCAGAGCTTGGCATGGTGGGCCATTGATGTTCGTTGCATCCGCCCGAGATTCTTTCGCCCCGTCAGGGCTTTGAAGTGGGACTCGTGGGAACTCGTCCCTCCATGGTTTGATGAGGTTCAAGAGTGGTTTCACCGCAGATTGTTCTTCTGATCTTCATCTGTGGCCTTTCTGAATCTTCGGGAAGTCTCTGGGTTGGAGTCCACGCTCTAGCGTGTCTGGTTCAGGCGGTTGCAAACGCAAGCAAAGACAGCCTGAAGGCTGGACTCCAACATTCTGCTGCAGGGTAGGGACGCATCGCCGAGGCGTCCCAAATTTCAGAGATTGGCTGGGTGAGCCCAGGGTGTTCGAGGTGCCGCCCTTGAGTGATTCGCCCCTTCAGGGTCTTGAAGTGGGATCCCGCGGTGGCGGGAGAGCGCGTTCCTCCAGAGTGGGGCGCGAATCATTCAACATTGGATATTCAACATTCAGGATTCCAACAATCCACCCTGTTTCCCCGTGACCTATCGGGATGCTTCTGACAGCTTTCTGCAATCCATGAGAAATCGATTTGGCATCGCTTTGCTGGTGATGGCCGGTCTGGGCGTGGTTCGTTTGTCCGCGGCTCAACTGGTGGTCAGGACCACGGATTCGAAGGGAGAGGAAATGCCTGCCCGGATTCATCTTGTCGACAAGCACCAGCGTCCCTCGCTTGAGACAAGTGAAGGGCATCCGTCTTTCCGCAATCATGTCAGTTCGGATGGGACGGCGACTTTCGATCTCAAGCCTGGTGAATATTCGCTCACGGTGGAGAGAGGTCCTGAGTTCTCGAGCGAATCACTACCGTTGAAGATCGGATCAGAAAACCGTTTGGTCATCATGTCCCTGGCTCGTATTGCCAACATGGCCTCCGAAGGCTGGTGGTCCGGGGAAATGCATATCCATCGCCCCATTGAGGAGGCCCGACTTCTGATGCGGGCCGAGGATCTTCATTTCGGGCAATTCCTTTCATGGTGGAATGCGAAGGATCATTGGAATGGAAAAGTGCTTCCCGATGAAACCACCATACAATTCGACGGCAACCGCGCGGCTCATCTGATGGGTGGTGAAGACGAGCGGGACGGGGGAGCGTTGCTTTTCTTCAACCTGAAGCAGCCCCTCGATATCACATCGGGTCAGCGGCACTATCCATCCTCCCTTGTTTATGCAAGGCAGGTGAAGAAGGCCGGCGGGTGGATCGATATTGAGAAGCCCTTCTGGTGGGACGTGCCGATGTGGATCGCTCATGGCATCGGTGATTCCATCGGGATTGCGAACAATCATCACCATCGGCACGGCATGTATGAGAACGAGGCCTGGGGAAGACCACGGGACGAGAAGCGTCTTCCTCCTCCGCTGGGGAATGGCTGGTGGACGCAGGAGATTTATCACCATTTGCTGAACTGCGGCATCCGCATTCCGCCATCGGCCGGATCGGCGAGTGGAGTCCTGCCGAATCCGGTGGGTTACAATCGGGCCTATGTCCACATCGATGGAGAGCCCAGCATGGAGAAGTGGTTCGAGGGTTTGAAGGCCGGCAGGGTGTTCGTTTCCAATGGGCCACTCCTGCGAGTGACTGCCAACCAGAAGCTCCCGGGTCATGTCTTCAGGACTGATGAAGAGACACTCTTCTTGAATCTCAATGCCCAGGTCGATGGTAATGATCCCATTGACCGGATGGAGGTGGTGCACAACGGCGTGGTGAAGCCCTTTCCTTTTCCAAACCACCTCGTCATCCAGGAGAGTGGCTGGTTCCTTGTGAGGGCGATCACGACCAAAACCAATACCCTGCGCTATGCCAGCACGGGCCCCTTCTACGTTGAGCTGGCTGGCCAGAAACGTGCGCCCCAACAAAGGGACTCCGCCAGATTCTTTCAGCAATGGTGCGATGAACGAATCGAGCGATTGGAAGGCAATAAGACGTTGAGCCAGGCCCAGAAGACGGAGGTGATCCAACCGTGGAAGAAGGCCATGGCATTCTGGAAGCAGAAGGAGCGTGAGGCGATCCCCATGCGTAAGCTGACGGGAGTGGTGAAGGATGCGGACACGGGCGAACCAATCCCTACGCGCATCTACCTCAAGGGACCGCAAGGTGGATCTCATTTCGTTCAGTCCGTTGCATCAGAAGGTTCGGCGGTTCGCTATGAAAAGAGAAACTGGATCAATCGCAACTCTGAGGAGTTTCACACGACGGTCTCAGCGCATCCATTCGAAGTCCTGCTTCGGCCCGCCCGCTATGAAATGATCGTGGAACGTGGGAAGGAGTATGTTCCTCAAACCAATGTCGTTCACATCACCGATCAACCGTTGAACATTGAGGTGAAGCTCAAGCGCTGGATCAACATGGCTGAGCGCGGTTGGTATTCGGGCGACACACATGTGCATCGCACACTGACGGATCTGCCCAACGTCATGATGGCGGAGGACCTGAACGTGGCCTTTCCTCTGACCTACTGGGTAACCCATGCCTTCCGCCCGCCGACCTCGGGCGACAAGACCTCAAGGAGTATCGTGCCTGAGGGGCTGATCAAGGTGGATGACACCCACGTGATCTGGCCGAGGAACACCGAGTGGGAGATCTTCTCCATCAACGGAAAGAGACACACGCTGGGTGCTGTCTTTGCGCTGGGTCATGCCAAACCCTTTGAACTCGGAGTGCCGACAGTGAAGAACGTGGCTGAAGAGGCTAAGCGGCAGGGTGCCTTGCTGGACCTCGACAAACACGACTGGCCATGGACGATGACCCTTCCACCGAACATGGGCGTTCATCTCTACGAACTTTCCAACAACCACATCTGGCGGACGCACTTCGCCTTCACCTACTGGAACAGCCTGCCACCG
>CAZKNW010000207.1:4973-7377 GCA_964554035.1 uncultured Verrucomicrobiota bacterium | reverse complement strand
CGAGACCGGCGCTCCGCTGGTTGAGGAACTCAACGTGGAAGCCATTCTCGAGGGGACGGGACTTCAATCCGATCTCGCTCTCGCTCCCGGAGACATCATCGTTGTTCCAGCCTACAACCCGATCGTCTACGTCACTGGAAACGTAACCGCCCCTGGCGTTCTGGCACTGGATCCCGATGAGGAACTCACCGCCTACACCGCCATCCTCCGCTCAGGCGGTTTTGCAAGGTTTGCCGCCCAGAAGCGGGTCTACGTGATCAGGGATCGTGGAAACGGTGAAAAGACGAGGATCCCCATCAACGTCTGCGACGTGAAGCGTGGAAAGGTTCCTGACATCGTGTTGCAGGGGCTCGACATCATCGTCGTTCCCGAGAAGTTCTTCAGCTTCTAGGTCACTCACGGCACAAACAAATTTCAGAAAGGCTGACCTGATGATTCAGGTCAGCTTTTTCATTGTCTGGACCATGGCCATCGCTGTTTGGGCGGCTTCCATACCTCGGTTGGTTTCCCGTCCAAGGCACCTCACCCTGGCCTGCTCTTCATTGTCAAAGACAAGCACCTCATGGATCACTGGAATCAGGTGATCCACCTGAATCAGGGCAAGGGCGTCCGTGACAGCGGAGCCTATATGATCCGCATGGGACGTTTCCCCTTTCAAGATCACTCCCAGACAGATGAGTGCGTCGAACTCCCCTCCCCTTCCTTCCGCCATGGAAGCAGCCACGACCGGAATCTCGAAGGCACCAGGTACCCTTACCACCTTGACGGCTTCCGCGTCTGCTTCCTTCAGTTCCTTCCTGGCCGCACGCAACATCCCGTCCACGTAGCGGGAGTTGTATTTTGAGGCAATGATGCCATACCTTCCGCCACGGCTTTTGGAGCCTTTCTGAATCTTCTTTAACATCCGCGGAAGACTCCCCCCGATCGAATCCCACATGCAAGAAGGAACTAGATTCCCAGCAATGGGGCGGGAACCATGAAGGCATGCTGTTCCAGCAGGCTCAGGGAACCGTTCCAGGAAAGATACTGGGTGAGATATAGGAAAAGGATGTAGAAGCCGACCACCGGCAACAGGGCCATTCGGAATAGAAACCGGAAAAAGCCATGTCGATCCTCATCCCTCTTCAAGGCACGCGAAAAGGCCCAACCTACCAGGATTCTGGCAGGCAGAATGAAAAGCACGAAGACAATGGCAGGTAACCAGGCCAGTTCCCTTGGGGGAAGCTCCACCTTGAGCAGATAAAGAGGCAGGGAGAACAGAACGGTCACGAGGAGTCCCAACCAGAATGCGACCGGGGCCCTGCGAAACAGTCTCCGCACTTCTCCCACCTCAAAAAGTGCTCCGAAACGATTCTCAATGGCAAACCGTGTTTGAAGAAAGGGCAGATACAGGACGGCGGGAAAAAGCAACGTCGCTCCAAGCAAAGAAAGCAGAACACCTCCAGCGGAAGCGACCTTCCCTCCAATGATCAGCAACAGGACAGGCAGGATCAGAAAGGCAAGTGCGCCCACAAATCCCCGGATGCCCAGCAGAAAATAATGACTGAGACGCAATGATCGCCAGAGCTCCAGACAACGAGGCTTCAAGTCAGGCGGAGGATTGAACGTGGACAGCCAACGAAACAAGCGGATCGGAGCCGGCCAGAGAAAATGTCGGATCCTGCCTCCCCGGATCAACGCCCATCCCAAATGCAATACCGTCAAAAGGGCCAGGATATAGACAGCAAACCTCCAAGCCCGCTCCACTCCCGATCCTTGAGCCACAAGGGCGGCATCACGCCAGACACTGATGACAAACCGCAGTGGAAACAGAAGGAGCCAGATACAGATGACTGAAGTCCCACCCCCCGCAGCTGCCCGGACCCCGGTCATGGCATCCCGAAGACGGCCTGAACGGGCCACCCTCGCGCTCGATTCCAGCAAATAGCCGAAGGCGATGAAGTTGAGAATGGGTATGACCGACAAGATGGCAAGCCCGACAACCATCGCAGCAAACCCGACAAGCTGTTCCCATCTTGCCTGACACCATCGCAAGCTTCGATGGACAAGGCCAGGCGCCGACAACACCTCTTCCTCATTCTCAAATCCATGCGTCCTCGCCACCCATTTTTTCCGGATTGAATGATCTGTCGGCTGTTCCACTGTTGGATGAGGTGACGCCGCCTCAACGGACCGGTTACAGGAAGGCAGTAGGCAGGCGCCCACTGTAACCATTTCGAAAATGGTGCGTCACCCAGCCTTGAAGCATGTCGCTCCCTCAGGCTGATAACACGAGATCCGACGGCCGGTTCCTCAGGAACTTCGGTTTACTGGTTTGCTTGAGCATCGGCACGCTGCTCCTCACCTCCGCCCTCATACGCCCTCATACGCCCATCGAGACAAGGAGCTCCTCAGGCAAGGCGGA
>CAZKNW010000207.1:0-4873 GCA_964554035.1 uncultured Verrucomicrobiota bacterium | reverse complement strand
CCCTCATACGCCCTCATACGCCCATCGAGACAAGGAGCTCCTCAGGCAAGGCGGATCATGCCTTGGATCAGATCGTTCAGGATCTCGACGAGTCATTCAGAAATGATTGGGTCCGATTTGGTCTTCAGCCGGCCGGCAAAGCTGAGGACCTGCTGATTGCCAGAAGAATCAGCCTCGCGTTGACGGGAACCATCCCATCCCTCCAGGAAATCGAGGCCCTCCTCAGGCTCCCCGGGGAAGACAGGACAGAATGGTGGTTGACCCATCTCTTCAATGACAAACGCTATGCCGACTATGTTGCAGAACGATTGACCCGGACCTACGTGGGAACAGAGAGCGGTCCTTTCCTTGTCTATCGCCGCCGGCGCCTGAAGGAGTGGCTGTCCGGACAGATCGAGGAGAATATCCGTTATGACCAACTGGCTCGCTCCCTGATCGATTCAAAGGGCATCTGGACGTCCAATCCGGAGGTCAATTTCGTCACGGTTTCCATCGATCAGAACAACGACAAGAAAGGCCCTGACGAGATCAAGCTGGCGGCACGACTGACAAGAGCCTTTCTGGGAGTCCGGATTGACTGCATGCAATGCCATGACGACAAGTTCGGAGACCGGTGGAAACAGGAGGATTTCCACCAACTGGCATCCTTCTTCTCCCAGGCTGAGATGTCGTTCAAGGGCGTCAGGGACAACGAAAAGGTTTCCTACCAGTATCGGTTCAAGGGAGAGAAAGAGGAACGCACGGTGCCAAGCGCCGTACCTTTTCTACCCGAACTCCTCCCAGCAGAAGGGACCGCAAGGTCCAGACTCGCGGGATGGGTGACACACCCGGAAAACAAGGCATTCGCCAGAACCACAGTCAACCGGATCTGGGCACTGATGTTCAATCAGCCCATGATTTCCCCCATTGATGACATCCCGCTGGACGGTCCCTTCCCGCCCGGCATGGAGATCCTTGCCGAAGACCTCGTGAAGAACGGCTACAATCTCCAGCGCCTCATCCGGATCATCGCTTCATCAAGGGTATTTCAGATGTCCAGCCGCTCCGATGATCCCGGAACACCGGTCACCTCCCTTCAGGAGGAGCGCCATGCCGTCTTCCCCCTTTCTCGCCTGAGGCCGGAACAGGTCGCGGGATCCGTGATCCAGGCTTCGTCCCTGACCCCGATCGACAGTGGGTCCCACGTGCTTTCCAGGATTTCAAGCCTCACCCAGACAGGAAGTTTTCTGAAGCGCTACGGCGATCTGGGTGAGGACGAGTTTGGAGACGCCACAGGGACCATTCCCCAAAGGCTTCTTCTGATGAATGGAGAGCTTGTCCGCAAGCGGACCGAGAACAACATGGTTGGAAATGCATCCACACGAATCGGTGCCCTCGCCACTTCAGACGAAAAGGCGGTGGAACTCGCGTACCTGACACTGCTGTCCCGTTACCCTTCCACGACTGAGAGCGAGCATTTCGTCCCGCTTCTGGATGGACTCAAGGGTGAAGAAAGAGGAAAGGCCATGCAGGACATCTGCTGGGCATTGATCAATTCCACCGAGTTTTCATGGAACCACTGAAATGAGCCAAGGTCACTGCCAGAACCCCGCACACTATTCGCGTCGAACCCTTCTGAAGGCAATGGGAGCCAGCGGCCTCGCATGGCTTACCCCGCTATCCCAGATTCTCGCCGCAAGCGCCGAACGGAAAAGGAAACCCGCCCGCTCGGTGATCATCCTCTGGATGGCAGGTGGCCCCAGTCAGTTGGAGACTTTCGATCCCCATCCCAACTCGCCCAACGGAACCGGGGCGATCCCGACATCGGTCAAGGGCGTCCAGCTCGGAAAGGGGCTCATCCAAACGGCCGGCGTCATGGAGGACATCTCGATCATCCGGTCCGTGACCAGCAAGGAAGGGGATCACGAAAGGGCCAGCTACAACGTCAAGACGGGCTATCGCCCCAATCCCACGGTCATTCATCCCTCGATCGGGGCCATCCTGTGCCACCAGTTGCCCAATCCGGCCATCGAGATCCCCACCCATGTCTCCATCCTCCCAAACCAGTGGCCAGCCCGTGGGGGCTATCTGGGCGCTTCCTACGATGCTTTTCAAGTAGGCGACCCGACCAAGCCTGTTCCAGATGTAACGAGCCTGGAGGGCCACGACAGAAGGGAAAGAAGATTGGCGGGCCTGTCCGTGGTCGAACAGCAGTTTGCCCGGGGGCGACTTCAGGATCTCGAAACCAACAAGACCCTGCATCGATCCACCATAGATAAGGCCTTGAAGATGATGGGGTCCGACCAGTTGAAGGCATTCGATGTCCATGAAGCACCAGAAGCGGAGCGACTCGCCTACGGCGACACCCCATTCGGACGAGGATGCCTAGCGGCAAGGAGACTCATCGAGACCGGAGTTCGTTGTGTGGAGGTTACCCTTTCGGGCTGGGACACCCATGTGAACAACCATGAACAGCAGGCGGAGAGGATTTCCATTCTCGATCCTGCCTTTGCGACACTCATCAAGGACCTCAAGGCCAGGAACCTGCTCGAGGATACTGTCGTCCTTTGCGGAGGAGAGTTCGGCCGGACACCCAAAGTCAATGCGCTGGATGGCAGGGACCACTGGCCTCACGGCTTCTCCATGGCAGTGGCGGGAGGCGGTTTCAAGGGGGGGCAGGTTCTGGGTGAGACTGATCCCAAGGGCGAATCCGAGGAACCGGCCCACCCGGTTCGCGTCGAGGATCTCCATGCCACCGTTCAGCACCTGCATGGAATCGATCATGAGAAGGAGATCATGACCCACGTTGGGAGACCCATCGCCCTCAGTGAGGGAGAAGTCCTGAAGGAACTGCTGAAACCAGCCTGAGTCTTCCTAGATGTTCTTACCCAGGAAATACAGGATGACGATGATGCAGACCGCGCCAAGGCCCATCAGGGCATACATCTTGGTGGAGTCATCGGCCGCGGGAGGCGGTGTGACCGGAGTGGGAGTATTCTGGCTGGCCTCCTTCTGCTGCCGGAGCCGGCTGCTGGTCGCACGGGTGGAGGACGCCGGCCTGGGAGTCGTGGAAGAGGCGGGTCTGGTCGCCGGCTTTGAGGGCTTGGGTGTCGCACTTGCCTGACTGGCAGCAAGATACCCTGGAGCCGACGGTGACGGTGATGGACTTGGCGTAGCGGGAGGAGCGGATGGAGTCAGTGCATCATCATCCTCCACAATCATGCCTGGAGAAGCCATGGAACCGAGGGGAATGTTTTCATCATCCCCCTGCGACCACCATCCCCCACCCGCCGGAGCCTCACTGGTTTGAGCGGGCGCAGCCACCTCCTCCAGGAGCGTGGAGGGATCGCCGTCCTTGCACGTGGCCACCACCTCGGAGAATTCAGGAACCTTTGAAATTTCGGTGAGACAGCATCGCTCAATCAGCAAGGCAAGCTGCTTCACTGTCTCAGTGGGATGCTGCTTGAGGGTCTTGAGAGCCTCCGATTCCCTCGGGTTGCGATAATCCGAGGCCTGAAGGAGCACGTTGTCCCCCGTGTAGAACTTGTCGAATATCTCCGGCTGGTCCTTGATCGCGATCAGGCTTGTGTAAATGACCAGGGCCGCAAAGTTGTCCAGCTGTTCATTGTAGAACTCAGGCGTCCTTCTGGGATGCTGGAAGTTGGCATGACCAAGTTCAGGGCTCTTTCCCCGGAATGCAGGCGTAAACATGCCATCATAGTCCACAAGCCGGAATTCAGCATCCGGGGTCACCATGACGTTGCCATGCTGGAGGTCGCCATGGGCGAGCTGATGCTCACGCAGGCTTTCAAGCATGGGGGGCCAGCGATCCACCAGCTTCTGCATGATTTCCCGATCCTTGCAGTTTTCCTCCAGAAACTGGTTCAAGGGCAACCCGTCCACCCACTGCATCTTGACGATGGGATACATCTCGTTCCGGACCTTGATCCCGCGAAGGATGTATTCGAACGCCACCATGCAGGGGATATCAAGACCCAGGAGATGTTGGGAAAGCCGTGCGTATCTGCCCTGCTGCCCCAGAACCTGCCTGACAAAGCAACGGATGGCCCAGCGCTCATCACCCGTGGTGATCGAATAGACACAGGCAAAGTTACCCGAGGTCACCTTGGGCAAGCCAAGCATGTCACAACCCACCTCTCCCGTCTTGAGCCCCTCATCCTCAAAGGTTATGTGAGGATTCTGAATGGAGTCCTGATAGTCAGTGTGTGTTGGCCAGCTCATGTCGTTGTCTCAATACTTTCTTTCGTCGTTCCGTCTTCGGGGCAGTAGATATCCTACTTCCAGTCAAGCATGACGTAAGTGGTGTCATCATTTCGCATCTGCTTGCTCTTGCGCAGCTTGCCCACAAAATCCCGATACTCACTGTCGTCCTTGATGCTCTTCAAGGTATTCCAGGGCTTCTTTCCCTTTTCATAACTGTCCAGAAACCACTTGGCGATCGCATCCGTTGCGAGAATGAAGAGGTCACCCTTCTGGTAGTCACCCCTCACATACTTGAAGGCCTCCCAGACACTGTCGTCATTGAATTTCGGGTTACTGGAAAGGAGGAGTGGACGGCTGTCAAAATCGACCGCCTTCTCGATCGGCCAGCTCCTGAGAAGATCATTGTTCCTGATCTGGTACATGTTGCTGTCACCGATGGTGATGGCTTCCCAAACATTGGCTCCGCCTTCAGTGTTTCCGCCTCCATCCTGCTTCTTGAACATGAAAAAGATCTTGTCCATGACCGAGGAATCCTCGAAGGACTTGCCCTGGACCGAACCTCCGTTGCCCCCGAACCGCATTCCAAGAAAGGTGGCAAAGGCCCCCTTGCGTGCCTTCTCCTCGGCATACCAGGGAAGATTGCCCCAGCCAATGTTCGCATGCCACTCCT
>CAZKNW010000206.1:1593-7416 GCA_964554035.1 uncultured Verrucomicrobiota bacterium | reverse complement strand
CAACCCGCTTGGAACCAGGCCCGTCGCAGGGATCTCTTCAACGGGAACACCACTGACCTGACCGTAGGCATCGGCAATGACTTCATTCGCAAGCGTCTGCCCTGCGCCCTCGACACCCACCGCCTCCGCCTTGATGGCTCCAAGAAAGATCGACTTGGGCATCTCACCCTTGCCAGCCAGACCGGCTGCCACATCGCTGAGCCCCTTCAGGAAAGCACCCCTTTTTCCCTCCGGTAGTTTATCCACGCCGATGTCGGAGACGAGGAAGCCCGTCAATTCATAGAAAGCAAGGAACTGGTCGGAACCCTGGCTGTTCAGCAGCGCTTCTCCTGTCGCTTCAATGATCTCGGATCGAAGGGCTTCTTCCTCCAGATCGGCAAGAGCCTGCTTGAGCCACATGACACAGCTCGCAGGCTGGACATCAAAGGTCAAGAATCCGCGCCGTGCATTGACTTCAGCATGCCTTTGCCGAACAGGCTTCAGCATGTCCAATGGAATGGGAAACCCCTCTTTCCCTGCCATCGAGGCAATGGATTGGCGTAGGCTGAGTTCACGGGTTCCCTTTGCCCGACGGTTCTCCATCTCCATCCGGATCGCTTCAGGAAGCAGCGGGTAGGGATTGAAATTGGTGTCCGCCACAAGGCTGGCCCAAAGCTGTCGACCACTACGCTTCCGGATCTGGTCGGCCAGGCTTGAACACTCCCGGATCTGTTTGTTGAGCGTGTTGTGACGTTCGTTGGGCACATTCGCCGGATCGGCCAGAAACACGAGTCCGGTCTCCATCAACGGATCCGAAAGTGTCATCAGCCGAGCCGTCTGGATCTCGACCAATCTGCGGAACAGGGGCGCCTTCAAATCCTGGTTCTGAAAGTTTCTTGCCGCATCCCGAAGAATGTCCTCTCCCGTTTCGGCAGTGATCAGAACCCGCTCACCCCCATGAAGGGCGTTCCCGATCTTCAACTGAAGTTGGGCAAATCTCGATTCGATACTCCTTCGCAGCTGTGTCCGTGCGGCAAAATCAAGGGCCTCGCCCTCGGCCTTCCATGGTTTTCGATTGTCATTGAGCCGCAGAAGAGCCGTCGAATAGAAGCCAAAGGCACCAAACGGATCGGGACTCCCGAAAAGTGCATCCGCCTGCTTTTGAATGGCTTCACCTGATACCGATGATTCATTGAGGTGGCGTGAGAAAGGCGCCTGGCGTGAAAGCTCCGGCAGGATGCCTGCAGCCTGAAGCAACCGCTCATGTTCCAGTCCACCCCCGGAAGCCACCCAGTCCTTCATGAGCGCCTCCTGAAGAGCGGTGAACGCATTGGCAGCAGAGGAAACCCAGCCTCGCTTCGAAAGACCCAATGCGATGGCATGGGCTTCATCGAGCCTACCCGATGAAATGAGTACCGACATGGCTTCGCTCCTGGAACGCGACCAGTCCTTTCGGGCGAAACCAAGAGATTCCGAATCCGGATATTGATCGGCAAGGCGCTCAATCATCTCCATGGCCGGATCCCAAGCCTTTTCCTTGAGGTGAAGCTGAACTACCGATCGCATCAACTGGGGATGGAGCTCCTGTGAGCGGAGCGCTTCCGCATCATTCACAGGGGTAGCCACGATGCCATCAAGCATCGTCAATGCCCCAACCGGGTCCTTGTAGCGAATCCTGTTGATCTCCCTCAGTCGGTCACTCTGTGCCTGGGGCGATGTTCCTCCGCTCGCCACCTGCTCGACCAGCGCCTGCTGTTCCGACTGGCGCTTGTTCAGGAGCGACTTGATGCCGAAGCTGCCTGCTGCAACCGCAACGACAAGCACAATGACCAGCTTGGGGTTCTCTTCCATCAGGTTTGCCATGACAGGATGCTTTAAACGTCCAGCCTCGAAAATTGTCAACCAGCACTCATTTGAGACCTGAGGGACTCATTCATCCTTGTGACGAATGCCGAACATGACCCTAATGGGGAAACCGCTTTCCCAACCATCGATTCATCACATGCACCGTCTCTTCATACTCAGAGCATCCCTTTTGCTGCTCCTTTCCACCATTCTCTCCACCCACCACCTCTTAGCCGCGGATCGTCCGAACATCGTCCTGATCATGGCGGATGACCTGGGGTTTTCTGATCTTGGATGCTACGGATCCGAGATCGAAACACCGAACCTGGACGCACTGGCATCGCAGGGGCTGCGGTTCACCCAGTTCTACAACACCGCGAAATGTCATTCGTCCCGGGTCTCCCTGCTGACAGGCCTTTACTGCGACCAGGCGGGAAGCGAGTCGCTCAAGTATGGAGCGACGATCGCCCAGGTCATGGGGAAGGCGGGCTATTTCACCGCCATGAGCGGTAAATGGCACCTGTCCAAACAGCCAACCGATTTTGGATTCCAGCGTTATTGGGGTCACCTTTCCGGTGCCTGCAACTTCTTCAAGGGAGACAACACCTTCAGGTTGAACGGCAAGGAATGGAAGGTTCCCGAGACCCTGAACGGACGTCCCTTCTACACCACCCATGCGATCACGGATTTCGCTCTCGAGTTCCTTGATGAAGCCACCGGAGGGAAGGATCCCTTCCTCCTGTACGTCGCCTACAATGCCCCTCACTACCCCCTGCACGCACCCGAAGAGGCGGTGAAGAAGTACGACGGGAAGTACGACGAGGGTTGGGATGTCCTTCGCAAGAGACGCTACGAAAAACAGGTCAAGACCAGCCTGTTCCCCAAGAACTGGGACCTCAGTCCCAGACCCGACCACATACCCGCCTGGGACAGCCTCAGCGGCAGTGAAAAGGAATGGGAGGCAGATCGGATGGAGGTCTTTGCAGCCATGGTGGATCTTCTCGATCAGAACATCGGACGCATCATCAAGTCACTCGAGAAGAAGGGGATCCTTGACGACACGCTTTTCCTTTTCTGCTCCGACAATGGAGCCTGCCCTTTCGAAAGGACCCGCGGCAGGAATCTCAAACCATGGAATCCGGAATCCTACTGGACCTATGATGCCAGCTGGGCTCACGTCGGGAATACGCCCTTTCGCCTCTACAAGCAGAACCAGCATGAGGGTGGAATCTCGTCACCCATGATCGCCCACTGGCCGAAGGGCCTCAAGGTTGCCCCAGGCTCAGTCACCACCCAGCCGGGCCACCTGATTGATTTCATGGCCACCTTCATCGATGTCGGTCAGGCAACCTACCCCGACCAACTGGATGGCAGGGTCATTGATCCCCTCCAGGGAAAATCCCTCCTACCCATACTTCAGGGAAAACAGCGACAGGGACACGATCAGCTCTATTTCCACTTCGGAACAGACAGGGCACTCAGGCAGGGTCCGTGGAAACTGGTTTCGGCGAAATTGGGTCGATGGGAACTCTACAACATCGATCACGATCGAACGGAACTGAACGACCTCTCCTCCAGGCATCCCGAAAAGGTAGAGGCGATGGCCAAGGAATGGTTCAGGATGGCAGAGGAAGTGGACCGCCTCAGCGGGCGGCAACTCAGGCCGGTCAAGGACGACCTGTCCAAATTGAATTACCGCAAGGACACCCGCTCTGGTAAGGCGAAGTAGTCTTGAGGCTCTTCTCAGCGGTCATCCCTGAGGATCCGCTTCAGGAAGGCGAGGACCTTTTCCCTTTCGCCAGGAATGCTTCCCTTCCAACCATGGCCCGCATCGGGATCAACAAGCAGTTCGGAGCTGAGTCCAGCCTGCTCGTAAAGCGCATGAAAATGTCGTGACTGCCGGGGATAAACCGTCTTGTCCTTTTCACCATGCAGGATGAGCATGGGTGGGTCCTTCTTGTCGATATAGGTGACCGGGCTAGCGGCATTGGCCACCTCAAGGTTCTTCTGGACAGGTCCTCCAAACAGGCGGTAGGCGCTTCCATTGGGCTTGTCCGTCTTATTGGACTGAAAGCGGGATCGAAGGATGAAATCAGATGCGCCATAATAGGGAATGGCACCCTGAACCGTGCTCGATTGGTCGAGGTGCCCCGCTGTCTCGCCTTCCAAGTTCACAACGCCCCCACTGGTCCCCATGAGTGCAGTGAGATGACCTCCGGCTGACGTCCCGATAACGACTACCTTCGAGGCGTCATAGCCGTATTTTTCCTGATGCGCTCTCAACCAGCGCAAGGCACCCTTGCAGTCATGGATCTGCGCCGGAAAAACGGCCTGTTGGCTGTATCGATATTCGACGCTCGCCAAGGCGTAACCCTCACCGACCACCCACGGCGTCTTCACCCCCTTGCGGTTGCCGGCCTGCCAGCCTCCTCCATGAATGAACATGACGAGGGGCGGTCGCTCCACCCCTACCGGTAGGTGAAGGTCGATCATCAGGGTTCTTTCCCCAAACGTGGCGAAGGGGATGTCCTTGATGATTTTCGTCTCCAATCCTGCGGCGAACAGACCGTTCAGGGATACAAGGAGGAGTGCTATGGCCAAAGGGAGTGCCGCTCTACATCGGGTGAACATCGCCAAAGGTTGGTTGGCCTCGGGGTCCGGAACAAGAAAAGAAAACGCCGGATCCGCCAGGGTGGGATCCGGCCTCTGACGGTAATCTGAAAATCAGGCTACTTGCTCTTCAATGAGAACGTACCATTGTTTCCCGTTGCCGATTTGTAACTCCCGGCCAGTACCTGACCCTGAATGTATCCGGACCAGCGGTAGGCCTCACCATCCACCTTGGTTGAACCGGCCAGATAGATCCTTCCTCCCTTCTCCATCGCCTTCAGTGTCGCAGGATAACTGAAGGGATTTCCAAGGCCCGTTCCAGAAAAGGTGGCCTGCCAGTTCCCCCCTTTTGATGAGGTGACCGTGCAGGTGAGAGGTCCGGTGGTCTTGTACTTCTTGTTGTTCCACGTTCCCGACCAGGACTTGGAAGGAGGGTCAGCCGCCTGGGTCGCAATGGGGGCAAGCATGGCGAGGACAAGGAGGACCTTCATGCTGAGGTTTCGAAACGGAGCCAGGCGGACGGGCTGGGATGACAAACAATCCATGATGTTTCCTTTCTGTTGGGTTTCAGTCAGGACGAGGGGTTCCAGATGGATACGCCATTCAACCCGATTACGAAACAGAAAACGCTGTCTTTCTTGGTCTTTCCCGATCAGGGCGAACCCACCTCAACCACCCGGTAGAACCGAATGGCAGGTTTGTCCGTGGAATCATCAATCACCGTAATGCTTCCGCCCGAAGCGGTCTTTGTCTCGATCGGTACCCACACCATCAGATCCGAGGATACCTGAACCTGGTATTCCTTCCCATTCACCACGGGAACCGTAAACGCGATCTCGTCACGCGGCAGGAAGACGATATCCGACAACCGGGGATTGCCGATCTCTGAAACCGCCTCTGTCGAATTCTGCCCTCCAACCAATACCCCTTCCCCGTCAAAGGAGGCGGTCCCGCCGAACACACCCACCTCGCCGCCAGCCATATTCAAGACGACCCTGTAGGAAAGCGTTCTTAGGGCCACGTCATCGAAGGGTCCCCATGTGATGATTCCCTCTTCACTGTTGAAGTTGCCATTGTGGCTGATGGCGTCCGGCGCAGCTCCTGATGGCAACTGCTCCGTCACTGTCCAGGTGTTTATGTCCGAGGCGGGTTCAGCCGCCAGCACCACCTCGAAGGTTTCCCCAGGCAGATGCGTCGAGGGCAGTAGTCGAAAGACCGAGGAAGCGACCGCTTCAGAAAGAATAAGATCATCGTTGCGAATGATGCCCAAGGCACCGGCCAGGGACAGCGTTGCACCGGAAGGATTGGAAAGCATCAAATGGAATCCTTCGTCGGGTTCCACATCGGTATCCCCAGACACATCAATCGTGATCACTTGGGTCGTTTCAC
>CAZKNW010000206.1:0-1493 GCA_964554035.1 uncultured Verrucomicrobiota bacterium | reverse complement strand
GCGAAGTTGACTGCACCACTAGGGAAGGCTCCGCCAAAGTCATCCGTATCGGCAGGGTTTCCTCCATCCCCGACTACTGCATAGTCCGCACTGGCGGATCCGGAGGTATCGCCACTCCGCGTCACCGTAAAGGTGAAGGCCGTGCTGCCGGAACTTCCTTCGACCTTGTCTGCCGAGGTGGCAGCAATCGACAGGCTCGCATCATCGTTCAGGATGGTTCCTGTCGCCTCGTCCCCAACGAGACCAGCCCCTGAAGCATTGGAGAGTGTCACAACAAAGCTTTCAGCCTGCTCCACATCAGTATCTCCCGAGACCTGAATCGTGATCACCTGGATCGACTCTCCATCAGCGAAACTGACCATGCCATTGGGAAAGGCTCCGCCAAAGTCATCGCCATCTGCCTGATCACCCCCTCCTTCGGAAGTACCTTCGGCTGCCACGCTCGCACCCGAGACGCCAAAATCCACCGATGCCACCCCAGTCAGGACACCGCTTCTCGTGACAGTAAAGGTAAAGTCGGTTGTTCCTGAATCACCCTCCGCCTTAACAGCCGACGTTGCCGCAATTGACAATGATGTATCGTCGTTCCGGATGACGCCCATCCCCACGGTCACCGTGATCGTTGTCCCGGACGGATTTGAGAGCGTCACAATGAACCCTTCATCAGGTTCAACATCCGTGTCGCCGAAAACATCAACCGTGATCACCTGGCTACTTTCTCCTCCTGCGAAGTTGACCGTCCCGCTTGGAAAGGCCCCTCCAAAGTCTCCCGCATCGGCGGGACTTCCTCCGTTCCCGCTCACGCTATAGTCCACGCTGGAACTACCGGTTAGTTCCCCACTTCGGGTCACGGTGAAGGCAAACCCGCTGGTGCCGGTGTCTCCTTCAACCCTGTCTGCAGAAGTGGGCGTCACGGACACATTGGTGTCGTCATTCCGAACAGTCCCATTGGCAGTCGAAGTCAGGATCGTTGCTCCGCTGGCACCTGACAGGTTCACTTCAAACCCCTCGTCAGGCTCCACTTCTGTGTCAGCCGAAACATCGATCATGATCTCAATACTTGTCTCCCCATCCGCAAAATTCACTGTTCCGCTGGGCAGACTGCCTCCGAAATCATCTCCATTGACGGGATCCTCCCCCTGTCCAAGAACCATGAAGTTGGCGCTTGCCGCTCCAGATGAATTCCCCGTCCGGGTCACGGTGAAGGTGAAGCCGGTGTTGCCCGAGTCACCCTCAGTCTTGTCGGCTGAGGCGGCGGCAATCGAGAGCCCCGAGTCGTCATTCCGGATCGTACCTGTGGCGCCCGCCACTGACAGAGTGGTGCCGGAGGGATTGGAAAGCGTCACAATGAACCCTTCATCCGTTTCCACATCGATATCTCCCGAGACATCGATCGTGATGACCTGACTCGTTTCCCCATCCGCGAAATTGACTGCACCACTTGGAAATGTCCCGCCGAAATCATCCACATCCGACGGACTCACTCCGTCACC